>CAIQXC010000224.1 GCA_903875675.1 Akkermansiaceae bacterium | reverse complement strand
GGGGCCGGGGTGGCTGGTGCCGTGGGGGCGGTTGCCGGGGGGGCGGGTGCCGGGGGGGCTGGTGCCGGGGTGCCTGGTGCCGGGGTGGCTGGTGCCGGGGTGGCTGGTGCCGGGGTGGCTGGTGCCGGGGTGGCAGGTGCCCCTGGGACGGGTTCGAGCGTGAGGGGATCGACCATGGTGGTGGCAGTGACGAGTTTGCCGGGCAGGGCTTTCACGTGGTCGGCGGTGAGTTCTTCGATGGTGACGAATTGGCCGGCATTTTTGCGTGCGGCCGAGATTTTCATAGCGGCTTTGGCCATCTCGGTGGTGATCACGTCACCTTTGGTATTGCCGAAATGGTTGCGAACGTAGGTCATGATGCCAGCGAGTTCCTCCGGTGTCATGGGCACCTGTGGCGTCATCATCCCATAAATTTTTCCGTTGCTCGTTTTCCCCTGCAGGCCGTTGAGGATGATCATGGAGAAGCGCTCGGTCTCGCCATTGGCCCAAGCGCTGTCCACCAGCGACGGGAAATTGGTGCCATTGCCCTTGGCTTCCGGGCCGTGGCAGGTGATGCACTTGGCCTCAAACACCTTCTTGCCGCGGGCCATGTAGGCCTCCAGTGCGGGCTTGGGCGGCAGCGGCGTGGCGACACTACCGGGCGGAGTGCCGCGCACGTAGCCATCACGAAACACCGAGGCGTATGACAAGTGATCGCCGCCATAGTCGAGAATAAAACCTGCTAGAATCAACACTGCGCCGCAGATGATGGTCGTGGGCCACAACGAAATCGGCTCAGCACCGTTATCCGGAATCCGTTTTTCACGTGCCGCGGCTGCATGCTCTGGGGCGGCGGCGGGCACTGCGGCGGGTTCGTTAGGATCGGTTGATTGAGAGGGCGCGGACATGATGCAAGGGGAATGGAACTGGGAAAAACAACACTCAACGGGCGGCGGCCTTAGGTTCGGGCGGGGCGAAATTCAGCGCGGCAGGAACGGGTTGGTCTTTTTTCATGGCTAGCAGATAGGACACCAATGCCTTGGCGTCCGGGCTCGGCAGCAACTCGCTGGTGGCGTCCCCTCCGAACGGCAGCGCCTCATTGGACGGTTGGCCCTTGATCTCGCGCCGGGTGAAAAGAAACCGATAGGATGGGCAAGTGGACTTGCGAGTCTCGGGGTTGCGCCGCGGGTCGTAGAGATGGGCGTAAAACATCGCGGCAGGATCTCCACCGCCACCTTTGGCAGCCACCGCCGCCTCAAAGCGCCTCGCCACGTTGGCCAAATCTGGCCCCATGCGGGTGAGGCCAATCTGCGCGAATGTCTCGCCCTCGAAGTCGTAGGCATTGGTCTCGCGGCGGGTGTCCCCACGCTCCGGATCCCTGGCCAGACCGGCCAAATCCGCACGATACATGTCGTTGCCAGCATAAGTCGGACGCGCCACTTGGGTGTGGCACAGGTAGCAGCCGTTTTCAGCATACACCTTGGCCCCATTGACAATACGGCCACTGCGTTTCGGATAGAAAATACCGGCCGCTCCATCGGTCTCCTTGGTGAGCGTGATGGGCCCGAGATTGCGCATCATGATGAAGGGAACAATGACGACAAGCAACCAGGCGAGACCAAAGCTGGCGGCGAGGCCGAGGATGAATGGGCGGAGGGACATGGGAAATCGCGGAGGGTGGATATAGAAAAGATAGTGGGGGTGGCTCTCAGTGGCTGGCGGGGGAGGCATGCTCGGCGGCCGAATCCATCAGGGTCGGGGCACCGCCGCGGCGGCCAAAGCCTAACCACATCATGGCGAGATGAAGGAAGAAGAAAACGTTAGAGAACAAGATGACGCACCAAGCGAAGGTGGAAACTGCGGCGTAGGGGCGGACGACATCGGTGACGGTTTCCCAGGGTTGGAGCCAGGCTTCCTGAGCGCTGCCTTGGATAAAGCCGCCAAACAAGGCACCGAAGGCGATCGCGACGATGCCGTAGGCTGAGAAGAAGAAGTGCATATTGATAAAGCGGCTGGATACCCACTCGCGGCAGGTGATGCGCGGCACGATGAAGTACACGGCACCGAACATCATGAAACTGAAACAGCCATAAAGCGCGAGAATCTCAAAACCATAGCCGGAGATGGAGAACTGGGTGAGCTTGAGCGAGGATCCCGGCAGGTTCAAGGCGATGGCAGCCACCGCCAGCAACAATAACCCCATCAGACCGGCCAGTGTGAAATGCAGCGCAGGACTCTTGGGCAGCTTTTCCTCTGACGAAAAAATAGTGCGCAGGATATTGGCGACCGCGATGGCCAAAGGCACAGCCAACAGCACGGTGGCGGCAGCCCCCAGATAGGGCAGGAACACCCCGGTCAGCGGCACTCCCGCGAGCTTTTGCATGCCGGCCCAAGGTGCCACCACTGCCAGTGACCAAAACCCCAACTTGGCGAGCGACCCGCTGGGAATCGGCCGACCGGTTAGTTTGGGAGCCAGATAATAAGCGGTGCCAAGGGCGATTGGAATAAAGAACAAGAACATCAGGGCCGATTTGAACCAAGCGTTGATGGCGGCGGCCATCAGCGGATGCGTGCTGGCGCAAAACAACAGCCCGTTGGCGGTGATGAAGATCCAGGGAAACCAGATCATTGCCCCCAGCAAATACCACTGAGCCACATATGAGCGCTCACCATCCCGCACCCGGAACTGAATGAATGACCACACCACTATCGCGCAATAACATAGCAATAAGCCCGGCCACACAAACGCCGGAAATTCCATCCACGGCATGCCCGTTCCCCTGCCATCGAGAATGCCAATCGTACCTAACAGAACAACCAGATTCCACACGTGCCCGGCAGTGAGAATGGTCCCCGCCGCCCGGCATTCCTGATGCGACATCCGCGCCATCAGCCAAATCAGCACCCCGAAGCCCGCTTGAAATCCCCAGCCGTAGATAAGCGTGTTGATATGTGCCGGAAACACCCGGCCGTAACTCGCATATTCACAGTCATCCATGAACTGCGGACAGTGCACCTTGATCGAGGCTATGATGGCCAGCAAAATCGACACCGCCAGCCAAGCAGCCCCACTGGTTAGAAAAAACATCACCGGATGACGCAACGAGCGGTCAATCCCGGCTCGCAGCGTGGCGTCCGATAAGGCAGTGGCGGAAGAGGCAGATGACATTGTTTTGTTAGAAATGAATTGGCGGCGTCAGGGCTTGGCTGGGGGCACGGTTTCAACGGGCACCGCAGCGGGAGCAGGAGTGGCAGCGGGAGCGGGAGTGGCAGCAGGAGTGGCAGCAGGAGTGGCAGCAGGAGTGGCAGCAGGAGTGGCAGCAGGAGTGGCAGCAGGAGTGGCAGCAG
>CAIQXC010000223.1 GCA_903875675.1 Akkermansiaceae bacterium | reverse complement strand
GGGTCATCAAGGTGCGCAAGCCGGGCCGCCCGGATGCCGAGCAGGCACTGGTTTACCAACGCCTCGGCATCGATTGGAAACGAGCCTGCCCCGCCAGAAAATTCGCCATGAAATGAATTCGAAAATGAAATTGAAGCCCCACCGACTTTGTAGTGCCTTTTGATACGGATCCCTGCAAAATCAAGGGCTGCAGCCTCATAATAAGAAACTCGGGTTAGGGAACCCAGGGCGATGGCACTGCCGTGGTCATTGGGCAGCGTGACGCCGCTGCTCATTTGGCAGGAGAAATCCTACCCGCACAGTCCTTCCCGCCGCTCTCTGGCACCTTCTCTCCTCAGTGCGGTGCCGGAGTCGGTTCCGAATCGGCTGCCTCCGGTGCCTCAGGTTCCTTGTAGCGCTGCCCGCGCAGGTATAGGTCCTGCGCCTGGTCGAAGGTGATGCTATAGATATCCCCCTTGATCGGCACGTCCAGCGGGATCCGCCCCGTCTGCGGGTCCACCGGCAAAAGCTCCCGCAGCGCCTGCACGTTTTCGAAGGTGTCAGGTAAGAGCGTGATTTGAAACTGGCCTTCATAAATCAGGCTGCGCGATTCCCGATCGGCTGCTTGCTCTGCTAGAATACTCGTCTCAAAGCTCTGGTCGATTCGGTCAAACAGCGTGGAACTATCTTCTGGCTTCGCTCCGCTTCCAGAGTTGCCTTTATCCTTGTCCTTGCCCTTGGCACGCGCTGCCCGACGCAACGTGATTTCCAAATCCTCATCCGGATTTTTCGACGGCTTGTGATCTCTGGTCTGAGTGGCACCGGCCCCCGCATTGCCGCTTCCGCTACGCTTGAGCGCTGCGGCCGACTCCTCAGCTGTGGGTGGTCTAACTTGCATCTGCCCGGTTAGAGTCATCAGGTCGCCTGCCTTCAATTCCACTTCACTGACATCCATGGCCCCGTTGAGAGTCTTGATTTTAAAGGAGCCCTCGTTGAATGCCACCATCCGGTAGTTGTTGAAAACATCGAAATCCGTGAGTGCCCGGAGCAGATGCAAGCGTTCGCGCATGCGGATGACGTTGTCCCCGTCCACCACCAGTTTGCCCTCAAAACCCAACCCCTCGCTGGTGTTGGTGGATCCAAACACTCGGAGCTCCCCTGAGACGGTCCCATCAATAAAGTTGCGGGCTGCATCCGGCACCACGTCCTCAATGTTAATCTTGCGCATTTTGAGCGTGCCTTTCACCTCCGGCCGCTCTCCGGCCTGCACCAGCAGCCCATCCATGGTGACTTTGCCGGCCCCCTTGCGCATTTCGGCCTTTTCAAACACCACTCCCTCCCGCGTGCAGTTGGCCACCAACTCCACAATTTCCAGATGGCGCCACCATCCCAGTGACATCGTCCCCCCGTTCACATGCACCCGCCAGCCGTTGGCCACCCTCTGCAACTTCATGTGGCCACCTACAATCTTGCCGCGTGTGCGTTCCGAATACCCCCAACGCAGCGTGGCATCTTTCACCTCCACCGTCTCCAGTTTGAGTTTCCCAAAATCCCTGAACACCGATTCGGCGATCAATCCCGCACTCTTCTCGTCGTCGGCCCCCGCATTTAACTCCAAATCCAACTGGTTAATCAGCAGAACCCCTGGTTGCCACTCCCCGATCAATCCATTGAACATGCCCATCCGACACTGGATATTGCGGGCCTCCATGCGCGAAAAAAACGTGTCTTTGCCACCTTTGCTGGCCAATCGCGCCATTTGCATCTTGCCTCCCACCCATCGGAATCCGCCCATTTCCACTTCGCTTGCCCCCAGGCCCGTGCCGATGGCCTCCTTGAGCTTCTTCTTAAACCCAGGAGTGCTCGGAAGCCACACAAAATAGACCGCCAGCCCAATGCCCACCACCCCCAAAAATATCAGCAAACGCGTGGCCATCCGCAGCAAATGAAAGCTCAAGGTGGACTTGGAACCGACTCCAGACATGGAATAGCGGATCTGAAACCAAAACCCCTGGCTTGCCACCCATTGGCTCAGACGTTCGTTGAAGTTGCTTGACTGGTCGGATGCCATACGGAGGTTGATTGCCTGCTGCGCCCCCAGTAACGCTCAGTTTCCAAACCGACGCCAGCTAAAATTCACCTGTCGGATTTTCCCCTCGCACAATCGCCTGCTTTGCCCTACCACCCCCGCGTGGACGCCACCGACTATAAAGTACGCCTTGAAATTTTTGAGGGACCGCTCGACCTGCTCCTTTACCTGATCAAAAAGGACGAGGTGGACATACAAGCCATTTCTATCGAACGCATCACCCGCCAGTACCTCGACTACATCAACACCTTCAAACTTCTCAATATCGATTTGGCCTCGGAGTTCATCGTCATGGCGGCCAACCTCATGTACCTCAAAAGCCGTACCCTCCTGCCACGCGTCGATCAACCCCCGGAAGCCGAGGCCGAGGAGGACGACCCCCGATGGGACCTGATCCGGCAGCTCATCGAGTATAAAAAATTCAAGGATGCAGCCGGCTTTCTCACATTGCGTGCCATCGAACAGGAGGGTCGATTTGCCCACCAACCAGACGCCCCGCCGCCCACCACCAACGAGCCCGCCCCCCTCGCTGAAGTCTCGATTTTCGACCTCATCCGCGCCTTTCAGAATGTTCTTAAGCGCTTTGAGGAAAGCCACGACTTCGGCGATATCATCGATGATCGTTTCACCGTCTCCGATAAAATCGACTTCCTGCTGGACCAATTCGCTCCGGGGGAAATCAAGAGTTTCGACAACCTTTTCCAATCCGCATCCACCAAGGCTGAGGTCATTGTGACCTTCCTAGCCCTGCTCGAACTCATGAAACTCAATCAGTTCTTGGTCCGCCAAAGCTCGTTACTCGGTACCATCGCCATTGAGCGCAGAACCCACAACGCCATCGCTGAACTCCACGCATTCTCCGACCCGGCCCTCACAGACGAGTGAGGGAGATCAGTTCATCCGGAACACAATCCTCGCCTTGGTCAGGTCATAAGGTGACATTTCCATCTTAACCTTGTCCCCAATCACCAAGCGAATGAAACGCTTGCGCATCTTCCCCGAAATGTGCGCCAGCACCTCATGCCCGCTGGCCATCTTCACTCGAAACATCGTTCCCGCCAACACCGCAGAAATCACCCCCTCCACTTCCACTGCCTTCTCTTCATCATCCTTGACGGCAGAACGCGACGGCGGCCCGTAGCCACCTCTCGATTTATTTGAGGAACGCCGGGAGGAAAATTTAGGACGAGCTGGCATGGGAAATGGCAAGGAAAAGAACCGGCGGCACAACACATGCCACCGACCCGGCTAGAATAGACCACTCGGCACCGTCCGGCAACCCCAAAATCCATTTCTCTTGCATTTCCGTGAAGCTCTCCCCCCCGATTATTGAGGTTGACGGGTGGGGGGCGCGGCGTTATTCGCCTGGAATCCCGCCGATGAACGCCGATATCTTCCGACTGCTGTTCTTTCCCCTCCTCTGCTTTGATTCCGCGTCTGGAGCCATCGCCCTGCTCGATGAACGCCCAGCCCCCTTGCACGACTGGGCCTTCGAATACGGCTATGCTTACATCACTCACGACACGGTCGATAAGCTCTTCCTAGCACAGACCAGCGTCGCTCATGGCCCTGCTGGTGGCCACATGCACTTGTTCACCGCCGCCTATCGACTCGGGGAGCCGGATTGGCAATTCGACGACCATCAGTTCAAACCCTTGCTGGAATTGCCCCTCACGCTGGGTATCGTTGAAGAAAATTCCCGCTCGCCGTTTCCCAACTACGCAGCTTCTTTTCAAGTGCGTTGGCGTGATTTCCCTTGGAACGAGTGGGTGAGCACCACCCTGTCGATGGGCGTGGGGCTAGCCTATTCCGAGAAGATCTTTCTGATGGATCGCCAAACCCATCCAGGGCGCTATCGGTCCCGCGTCAAAATCAACTGGCCTACTGAGCTCTCGCTGGCCCTGCCCCAGTTCCCCCAGCACCAGCTCACCACCTTCATCTGGCATCAGTCCGGTGGCCACATTTTCGACCGCGGCGGCATCAATGACTTTGGCTTCGGCTACCGTCACGGTTGGTAAACTGCGCGCCTCCAGATGGCTTGTCGTCTCCCCCAGCCAGGCTTGCGGCACCCCCCAGGACATCGTGGCCGCAAATGGCGAGGCGCACCGCGATGTCCGGCGGGGGGCCGCCATCTCCCCCAGGTTCTCCTCGTAATTGCCTGTATTCGGGCTCCTGTCGCTGAGTCTGTTCGTCGATTTGTCCAACCTCTGAATCTGTTGCGTTCTTCATTTTTTTGTATTTTTCCAGTTGCATCCTGCTCTGCGGTACGCTACAACCCCTCTGTCGCGGCTGCGACGGTTTCACTTCTAGTGCATCATGCAGCCTCGTCCGTAAAATGCCTCGGTAGCTCAGTTGGTAGAGCAGTTGACTCTTAATCAATTGGTCCTAGGTTCAAGTCCTAGCCGGGGTACCAACCCACAACCCATTCATTCCCAATGGGTTCCAGCGGAAAAATCCGCTGATTTTGACACCATTTCCAGCGTCATGGAAGACTCTGGCGACAAAATGGCGACAACTCAAGAGGCACCCCCTTCAGCGGCCCTCAAACCTCCGGCACCCAAGCGCGGCAAGAACGGCAAACCCGCCGCCGTGGCAAAATTCGGCTCGGCCAGCGTGCCCATCTATCGCTGCGACTCCGGCGGCAGGGTCCGCTTCGCCATCTCCCACTACCGGGACGGCAAGCGCCTGCGGCAATTCTTCACCACCCTGGAAGCGGCCAAAAAAGAGGCGCTGTTCGTGGCGCAGCGAATCCAGGCCGGAATGCAGCACGTCACGGACCTCAAACCCCACGAGCGCGACAACTACGCCAAGGCGCTCCAACTTCTCGCCGACTCGAACATCCCGCTGGTCGCCGCCGTGGAGGATTACATCCGCGCCCGAGAACTGGCCGACGGCGAACCCCTCACGACCGTGATCGGCGACTACCGCCGGCATTTCAAACCGCTCACCCGCCGCACCTCCGTCCGGGAAGTGGTGGACGAACTTGTCGCAGCCCGCCAGCAGGACGGGGCCAGCAAGTCCTACGTCTCGCAACTCAAGACGGTGCTGAACCGCTTCGCCGACGCCTTCCCCGGCGAACTACTCGAACTCACCTCGGCCGACGTGGACGCCTGGCTGCGGGGCTTGGACGTGTCGGCCGGTTCGCGCAATGCCATGCTGCTCTGCGTGAAGGTGCTCTTCTCCTTCGCCCGCGAGCGCAACTACCTGCCTGCCGAACGGATGACCGCCGCCGAGCAACTCAAGAAGGTGAAGCTCAAGAATGACGATGTGGAGGTGTTCACCCCGGCGGAAATGACGAAGATCCTGCACGCCGCTCCGCCCCACCTGGTTCCCATCCTCACCATCGGGGCGTTCTCCGGCATCCGCATGGCCGAACTCAATCGGCTCGATTGGTCCGCCGTGGATCTGGAACGCGGCCACATCGAACTGCGAGCCAGCCAGGCGAAAACGGCGTCCCGGCGGATCATCCCGATCACCGACAACCTGCGGGCGTGGATCGAGCCGCTGCCGCGCACCGGCAAGGTGGTCCGGACCGCCCTGCTGCACCGCGAGGTGACCGCTCTGGCCAGGGCGCTCAAGCTGGAATGGCCGCGCAACGTGCTGCGTCATTCGTTCATCAGCTACCGCATCGCCAAAGTGAAGAGCGCCGACCAGGTTGCCCTTGAAGCGGGCAATTCGGCGGCGATCATCTTCAAACACTACCGGGAGCTTGCCACCGAGGCGGATGCGGACGAATGGTTCGGCATCCTGCCCAAGCCGGGCCAGTGGGAGAACGCGTTCGAGTGGGATCGCCGCGCGCGGGTGGTGACGCTCCCCGATAGCGATGGCGAATGAGGGGTAGTACAATCCGCATGCCAACGGAGCCTGTCCGCGCCTAACGGTGCGTCTAACTTATGCGGAATGTGGATGAGAGGGTCGGCCATATTGCCATACCTTGTGCGAGCGGAACGTGCTCCCACGCGGCACCAAACGCCAAATCCGAGGCCGGGGATTTTGACCCCCAACCCCGGCTTTGACTGTGCCGGAAAATGCGGCCGTCGTTCAGCCCTTGAAGCTCTGGTTGGGCTGGCCGTCGTCAAGCAGGTCCCCGATGCGGTTCATCGCGTACTTGAGGATTGAAGCTGCGGCGAACACGATCACCCCGACCGTTGGATCGACGAATGGAATGACGTTGAGAGCGGAAACGAACCCGGCCACCTTGCCGACGAAACTAAGATACTTGAGTGCGTTCATGCTGACCCGGGGGCGGTGTCAACGTCGCCGCATCTTCAGCGCCATCGCCACGGGTGAGAGCACGCCCACCGCCAGCCCCACCAACAGCGAGGCGCTTCGCATGTGCCATTCGATCTGCTCCCCCACAACCCCGTGCAAAGATCCGCTGTGAACTCTGAAAAAGACCGCTTGATCGCCTTGACAAGTCAGGACAATCCGAATTAGCGTCGCCCAGAGCCACCATGCCTGAAGAATCTCAGCACACCGTAGCCCGTCTCCGCCTTGTCCGATTGGTGGCGGCAGTGTTCGCCGTTGATTTTGGGTCCTTGTGGTGGGTGCCGGACTTTTTGTGGCAACGGGAAATCCTCTCGTTCAAGCCACGCGAGGGTGGATCTCACCCAGGACTTTGCGTTGGAATTGGATCCCCGAACGGTATTTGTGATCCTTGGCCCTTGTTCCTCGGTGTGTCTTCACGGGGTCCGCTGAAGGTTGTTGGCATCAATTCGTTAAATCCCGAACGGCTTGGCTATTTCGGCAAAGTCTTGCGACCGGGCTTTTTTGGGGCACCGGACTTCGTGGTGCGCAAGGGAG
>CAIQXC010000222.1 GCA_903875675.1 Akkermansiaceae bacterium | reverse complement strand
TGCTCATGCCAGTCGGTGACCGCCTGGAAATTGCCGGTGTACAAATCAGACACCAAATCAAACCACTGCCAGCGGGCCTTGGCATAGAGGCCCTCGACGTCCTTGTTGAGCATCAGGGGCAGCGCCAGGCGGATGTCCTGGCCGTTGCGCTCCTTGAAACGCCTATCTAGCGAATCGGACCATGCGAGTTTGCGGCCATAGTCACCTTCATGATCGCGGAACACGCCGGGAATGGATTTACCTAACTTATCGCCCATGCGTTTGGCGTAAGGTTCCAGGGCGATGTCGATGAATGCCTTGGCGAGGCGCTCATCGATGGCATTGACTCCGCCGCCATCCACGCCGCTTTGAGAATACTTGCTGAAGGTATAAACGCGCCAAGAGCCGTCAGCCGGGGCTTTCCACACAAAAGCGTCGCCACTGCCTATCAACTGCAAGGATTTACTGCGGATCGTCGCAGTGATATCGGTGCCGGGTTGATCCACTTGGGCGGCCACCGCGAAGTAGGAGGCTGGCACTTTTACGTCGCTGCCGTCGGCCGCGTCGATGATTTGCCACTTGAGGGATTCGGCCTTGAGTTCGGGATATTGTTTGACGACGCGGCCGAGGGCTTGGAAGCTGGGCCACCAGTATTCGTCACAATATCCGAGGTAGCTTTTTTGCGGTTCTGCCACCTTGAGTGCGGCACCAAACGCCTCGAACCATTTGTCGCCCAACCATTCCTCGGCGGGCAGGTCGGGCGTGCCGACCATCGAATTGCGGGCATGCGCATACCCTGGATTAAACCCTTGAGAACGGAGCACCCTCGACATTTCCGCCATCTTCGCCGGGGCTAACGGCTCATCCCAGAACCAGAACATGAACGGCGCATAGATCATATCCGGATTGGCAAATCCCTCGCGCAGCGCCGGATAGGCAACCACCTTGCGCTGGCCCCAGTTGACGGGAGTCGGTGGGGGGGCGGCCTGGGCAGCCGCCGCCATGGCCAGAGCCAGCGAGGCGAAAATCAGGTTCACTTTCATCTGTGGTAAAAAATGCCGGAGGCCAGGTATTCTGAAGCTCACCTCCGCTGCAGCAGGCTGGCACCCGTCATTTCCTTGGGCTTGGCCACACCGAGCATATCTAGCAACGTCGGCGCGACGTCCGCCAAAATGCCATCCTTGACGTTGTATCCATCCGCGTCATCAGCAACGTAAACGACGTGGACGAGATTGGTGGTGTGAGCGGTGTTGGGCGAGCCATCCGGATTGCGCATGTATTCACAGTTGCCGTGATCGGCTGTGACTAACAATTTGCCCCCGAGGCGCAGGGTTTCCTCGACGACGGCCTTGACGTCGGCATCAATGGTTTCCACCGCCTTGATGGCAGCTGAGACTACGCCGGTGTGGCCGACCATGTCCGGATTGGCAAAATTGAGGATGACCAAATCGTAGTCCTTGAGTTTGGCGACCACGGTGGAAGTGACCTCCTGCGCGCTCATTTCCGGTTTAAAATCGTAGGTGGGCACATCCTTGGGCGAGGGAATGATGACGCGGTCCTCACCCTTGTTAGGTTCTTCAATGCCGCCATTGAAGAAATAAGTGACGTGAGGATACTTCTCGGTTTCGGCGATGCGCAGCTGGGTGAGGCCGGCGGCGGCAACGGTTTCACCGAGGCCCATGCTGAGGGTTTGGGGAGCGAAAATCACCTGGCACCGATAGGTCTTGTCGTACTCCGTAAGCGTGACGTAATGGACCTGCGGCCAAACACCCCGATCGAAACCGGCAAAATCGGCCAGCAGAAAGGCGTCGGACAATTCACGGGCACGGTCGGAGCGGAAGTTGAAACAGAGGACCACGTCACCATCGCGGACCCGTTGTTGGTTCGGCTCGGCAAACACCATCGGCGGCATGAATTCGTCCGTCTTGTTATCGAGCCGATAACAATCCGCCACAGCCTCGCTGGCCAACACGTCGCACTTTTCGCCCTTGCCCAGCACGATGGCATCCCAAGCGAGCTTGACGCGGTCCCAGCGCTTGTCGCGGTCCATCGCGTAGTAGCGGCCGATGACCGTGGCGATGCAAGCGCCGCACTTGGCGGCCTCGTCCTCGACTTTGGCGAGGTAGGCTTCGCCGCCGGTTGGGGAGGTATCGCGGCCATCGGTGAGGGCGTGGATGAAGATATCGCGCACGCCGGCCTGTTTGGCGAGCTTGACCATGGCGATGAGTTGGTCCTGGTGGCTGTGGACGCCGCCATCCGACACCAAGCCGATGAGGTGCAGACGACTGGTTTTGGCCATCGCGAGGGCCTCGGCGAAAACCGGGTTGGTGGCCAACGTGCCATCCTCGATGGCCTTGTTGATGCGGGTGAGGTCTTGATAGACGATGCGCCCCGCACCGAGATTGAGGTGACCGACCTCCGAATTGCCCATTTGGCCAGCTGGCAGGCCGACGTCCATGCCGGAGGCGCTGAGAAATCCTTTGGGGTACTTTTCTAACATGACATCATGAAACGGAGTATGCGCCAGTAACACGGCATTGCCGTCTTTCTTAGCCGTTTTTTTTCCGCCGGGGTTTACCCCCCAGCCGTCGCGAATGATGAGCACCACTGGTTTCTTTGCCATAACGGACAGCCGTGTACCCCCCCCTGCGGCCCCCGGCAAGCGTAGAAACACCCGAAAGAAGGAAAATCAACAGATTTTCTGGTTCGCTGAAAACTGGCGCTGCCAGCGGGTTGACAATTGCCGCGTGGCGGTTCATACCGCATGCATGTCGTCTGCACTGCCGCCGAAACCCCGCGTGATCGGACCCAAGGTCCGCATTTGCATCGTCGCGTCCAAGTACAACGAACAGTACACCGACGCGATGGTGGAAAATACCATTTCGGAAATCAACGAACTGGTGCCTCAGGCTCGCATTGATTTGATCCGGGTGCCGGGTGCCTTCGAAATTCCGGTGGCCGTGGCGTCGGTGATGGAGCGGGATACGCCGGCCTGCATTATCGCGCTCGGCCTGATCATCCGGGGATCGACGCTCCACGGGGATCTGGTCGTTCGGGCGGTGACTGATGCGCTGATGCAGATTGCATTGGATTGGAAGCGACCGGTGATTCACGAAGTGCTCATCGTGGATGATGAAAAACAAGCCTACGCCCGCTGCATCGGGGCCAATCTCAACCGAGGCAAGGAGGCCGCCCGTGCCGCCGCCACCATGATCGATATTTTCCAGGAACTGGATCGCTCGATGCCTCGCAACTCCACACGCCAAAGCTCACGGAATGGCTAGCCGACGCCAAATCCGCGAGGCGGTCGTCCAGTTTCTTTACTGTGCGGATTTGGAAGGAGGCGCCGATCCCACTGCGCTGCGTGAGCCATTTTGGGAATTTGTGACGGAAGCGGACCGTCGCAGCCTGCACCTGGCGACCTTTCGTACGATCCATCACCTGGCCCACGGCCGCGACGGCCGCTTGTCGGAATTTCACGCCCGTCTGCCAGCCGCAGCGGCGCACCTCGCCGCATGCCCACAGGCGGAAGCCTTGGGCCGTGAGTTGGCACGCACTGCCGAGCTGGAAGCCGCTTGGAGCGCGGCATTCACGGTGTTAGAGCGACTCCCTCGCGATGATGACCACGCGTCGGTGGCGGACACTTTTGGTGCGGCGCTTGACGGGTTATTTCTGACGGATCGGGAATTGGCGGCGAGTCGGCAGCGGTTTCTCGAAGGCATCGAGGATTTTCCC
>CAIQXC010000221.1 GCA_903875675.1 Akkermansiaceae bacterium | reverse complement strand
CATTCTCCTGGCTCAATACCCACAAGCCCGGGGCGTTGTTCTCGAAGGCCAACCGGGATGGTTACAGACTGCTGACTGACCCGATCAGCGTGTTCTGGGTAATCGTTGAAGAAGATAGCAAGTTTGTTGCTAGACTCTTCGTCGGAAGCGGATATGATGGGTCCAGAGGCGGTGCCCAAGGGCTTGGATGCCAGATCTATCAAATGATCAAGGATCTTGCCGGAGAGGCAAATCCATTGGCGGATCCGGTCGATCCCGAGGAAGGTGTGATGCTCTGTGTGGAAAAGACGCAACCAGCCGGCGTGAAATACGCCAGTTACTCGCTCCGTCTTGGAAACACTCCGACTCCCATGTCAAAACTTATCAGTTTGATGGCGGAGGAGGAGGTCGCGGCACTTTGTCCGCTAGAGAACACTATCCGAATTCTTAGCGAGGATGAAGAGTGGAAGCGGCTAGAGCAGATTGGAATCAATTCTGAAACCATCTCAGCCATCAGATCAAGCATTCACTGACGAATCGTTAACTGCGAACGCTTCCCTGGGGGGAATGTGTCGGCAACAACGGAGCAGCGTGCTCCAAAAAGCCGGCGGAGCCGGGCCAGCGATGGCCCGGCTCTCAATTCCCAAAGAGGTTGATTTTTCTAATTTCCCTGCGGTTCTCGGTGGCGGGAATCAAATCGCACGCCATGACACACCGTTCGGCCCAGCGTAAACGTCAATCTTCTCGCCCGCGATGGCGAAACCGTCACCACCACCAACGCACCGGACTGGTCCAGCGCATTCAACACCAACCACCCTGATCGGCTTGCTCTGCAGACTCCTTCAACCCGCACCTCAGATCCCAATCCTCATCCGCCCCCTCAAATGACACCCGACCCCATCGCCGAACTCAATGCGGTGATCACGCTGCAACGGACACTCTCCGTCCAGGCAAGCGGCGACCTCAAAGCAGCAGCACCGTCCCTCATCAAAGCGATCCGCCACCAGTCCGGGCAGTCCGCTAAATTGGAGAACATTCTTTGGTCCGTGTGGAATGGGCAATTGTCAGATGCCCTCGCCGGCCTCGATGCGAACCTCGCTGTGGCCGCCGTCGCCATGATCGCCGCCCGCGCGTTCCTAGCCGGCGACGCCGACTGTTTGTTACATCAAATCATCCGCGAATCTGGCACCCAGCCGCCCGCCGTCATGAGTATTCCAGATCCCGACCACGCCGGCTAGAGACCCCGACAATGTCGTCGCAATCCCGCCCAGGAAACCCAGAAAATAGCCAGTCCGCTGGGACACCTTCAGAGGGAATTGCACGGTGCGTTTATTTCCGCCAATTTCAGCGGTTGCCAGGCGCTCGAGTTCCAGGGGATGGCTCTAGGGTGATCTCTGTTGGGTCTATGTTTAAGGCATGGGGCTGCCGCCCCACACCCCGCCGAGCGGACGCCCGCTCGACCGCGTTCTCCCCTAAATCCCCCAGGGGACTTCGGCCCCTCTCCCGTCTCCCCGGCCCGGGGCGAGGCGGGGGGAATGGTTTGTTTGGTCCTCCTTCGTATCCTGATCGGTCAGCGGATGTGGTTCGGTTACACAGGATCTTTGAGCATACCCCGTGCCTGCATGCCCGAATTTCTCAGTTCCTGCCGGCTTTCTTGCTTTTCGCCACAACCTCACCCCGGATTGGGCGGCACCTGCCGGCGCGAAAGGATGTCCTGATCGACGGTGAGGCCGTGGCGGAATCCCTCTACGCCTTCGGCTTGCTGGGAGCGAACGGCGGCGACCTACGCCAGCGCCGGTATCCGGATCGTTACGCGGGGGTTGCCAGTGCTTCTCCCCACCGACCACCCGGCACTGCGGCGGGTCATTGCTGCCAATCGGCCATTGGTGATTCACCACAGAAAACATGTTTCCATACCAAGGGTTTTGAAATCTCGGGTTTTGGCGATCATCTGGGCGAACCGACGACCAAATCGCGTGACGGACTCTCCACGGCGTCCATACAGGCGAACGAGGGCACCCCTGATGACCCTGATCTATCCTGAAAGTTTTTCTTGACCTCCATCGCTTCCAGAAAGAAACCGTACGGTTAGGCCTTGCTCGAAACCTTGCTGATGGGTTTCGCATCCCAAAGTGGAAGGAACAAGTGGCGGGCATGATCAGGGTGCGCATTTTTCCCAAAAAAGGCGAAAAAAGACGATTTTCCCCTGGGAAACGCCTTGAATACCTCAAATCGACCTTTTCTTTGCCAAACGTTGATCGGAAACAGGACCATGAATGAACCGCATCAACATCCAAAACTTGGCAGCCGTGGCGCAGCGCTTCTTGGACCTAATCATGGGCTTACCGCTGTATTCGGGAAACGAGGGTTACTTTGGTAGGGAGCATCCGCCGTGGCTTTGGAGACTTAGGTCGCCATTGAAGAACATATCGAGGTTCTGCAATCGCCGGGAAATGGGGGAGGTCGGTCTTCAGGCGACCTCGATCCAACCGGGAACATCAGGAGAGGAGGCGTTCCGATGAGCGATCTCCTCAAACTCACGCAACACGACCATACGGCGGTGATCCAACAGATTGCGGAACTGCTGTTGAAAGCGAATCCGATCGACCTTGATGAAATTACAGTGATCCCGACGGCGATGGTGGCGCAATGCACCGGGCTATCTCCGAAATCGGTGCAGCGCAAATTCCCGATCACTACGATTTCCACGCAGAAGCAGGGGGTTCTTCTGAAAACCCTCCGTGAATACCTGGCGAAGAACACCCGCCCGCCCGCTGCCTGAACACTCTCATCCAATCGAGTACCGACTCTGGAAACCTAACCGGCAACGAAGCTGACTGAGCAGTTGGACACCGACGCCCACACCTAGCACACCACTTCCGCTCCCCGCCGCCCCGCACATGACCACCCCAAAAGCCAACCGAAAGAGTTTCAAGGTATCGAAAGGGAACACCCATTTGACTGTCTACCCCTACCGCGGTGGCTGGCGATTCGCTTGGCGAGCCCGCGAGTCGGACCCTTGGAAATACATCACCAGGCCGAAAAAGGCGGATGCCACCGCCGCAGCGGAAAACAAGCTTGATGAGATCGAAACCGGCGGCTTGATCTGGTCCGCCCTGCCGGCGGCCCGCCGCCGATTTCTGGAAGCCATCCACCGGGACGCTCGACACGAAGACGAGGCGGCCGTCCTGGCCTTTCTCGCCGCCCGTGAAAAATCCACTGAGGTCGTTGCCAGCGTCGCCCGCTTCCTTGCATGGAAAGTCGACAGCAAGGGCGAGGAAACCCGTCACATCGCCAACGTCCGCAGCCATCTGGAACCCATGGCACTCCATTTCGCTGGCAAGACGGTCATCGACATCACCGCCGACGAACTGGCCACTTGGTGGCAAACGCGCTGCGGTCATCATGGTTGGAAAACCCGGAACGGGATTCGGGGCAGTCTGGTCAGTTTCTGGAAATGGTGCGTCTGGGCCACATTGTATCCCCAAGCGGTCACCCCGGCGGATCGCCTCCCGCGGGCGGAGCCGGGAAAGCACGAGCGCCGCGTTCTTACTCCGGAAGAATTCAAGGCACTCGCCGCCGCCATACTGCCCCAGTACCGCAGCGGCATCGTACTACAGGCGTTCTGTGGATTTCGCCCCGAGGAAGTTGCCCCGCTCAAGAGAAAAGGCATGTCCAAGAAATCCAAGCGAGGGATCCGCAGGGAGGAAATCGACTGGCATTTGAATGTCATCCGGGTGCCTGGAGAAGTTACGAAAACGGGCTTCCCTCGCAATGTCCCCCTGCTTCCGGCGGCTCGCGAGTGGCTCGAATGGGCAGGCGTCCGACCCGGCCAAACCGGTCCTGTCTGCGAAGATAATCCCGTCGAGGCCGGCGAAACCGTACGCCTTGGCCGTGAAGTGTTCAAGACCGGCTGGCCGCAGGATGCGCTCCGGCATTCGTACGGATCCTATCGGAAT
>CAIQXC010000220.1 GCA_903875675.1 Akkermansiaceae bacterium | reverse complement strand
GTCGTGGGTCTCGCCCGCCGGGCCGTGGTCGCGCGGACCATCCCCACGCGGGTGGGGAAAACAGCCTGAATGCCTCCTGGGCCTGCATGAGCAGCGGACCATCCCCACGCGTGTGGGGAAAACCGGATCGGTGACCAAATCGTTGGGGTCGACAACGGACCATCCCCACGCGTGTGGGGAAAACGCCAAACGTGGCGAGGACTACACCTGGGCGCACGGACCATCCCCACGCGTGTGGGGAAAACCTGGAGCGTTTCCGGGACATGGGAAGCGCCGCCGGACCATCCCCACGCGTGTGGGGAACACCCCTTGGGGGGTTAGGGGGGTATTCCTCTCTTCGGACCATCCCCACGCGTGTGGGGAAAACTCCTCGGCGTGAACTGGATTCGCAGCACGCTGCGGACCATCCCCACGCGTGTGGGGAAAACTGCCAGAGTTTACGACTGCGACAACGGCGTAACGGACCATCCCCACGCGTGTGGGGAAAACTCGCGGATATGCCGATCGTTAAAGCCAGTTTCCGGACCATCCCCACGCGTGTGGGGAAAACAACTCCTCGCCAAGCAGACGGGCCGTCACGCTCGGACCATCCCCACGCGTGTGGGGAAAACTGCTCGCCGCGCTGGCCTGCTCCCCGGCGCTGCGGACCATCCCCACGCGTGTGGGGAAAACTATCCTGTTTTCCCAGTCCGTTTCCCCCCGCTCGGACCATCCCCACGCGTGTGGGGAAAACCAATCCCGCGCCTTCCAATTTCGCCAGCACGTCGGACCATCCCCACGCGTGTGGGGAAAACACATTAACATCAAAACCGGAAACGACTGGACTCGGACCATCCCCACGCGTGTGGGGAAAACACAGGATTTAGCAAGGTTCCAGAGCCAAGGAGACATGAAAATCCGCCGTTTTGCCAAGCCTTAAAACGGAATATTTTCGGCTTCGATCCACGACTCAGCAACCAGTTGGAGGCCGCTGAGGGTCACGTCACGCCGGTCGGGGTTGCCCCAGCGTTGGATCCTGAAGCCCTGGCAATTCGGCTCACTGGTGATGATGAGCAGGCTCATGCCTGCGGCATTGCGCCGCACATAGTCCAGCACCTTATCACGCGTCCGCCGGTTCACAGTGCCGACAAAGACATTGGGTTTAGGTTCGATGAACCAGCGTTTCAACATTCCCCGGATGGCAGGTGGCGTGTCGTGAGCGATCAGTACGGTCATCTGTGAGCGGGGTGAAATTTGATCCCTACAGGGCCGAGGGTGGACGGGAGGTGGCGTCCTGCGGTTCCACTTCGTCCGTGCCAAAGAGCAGCGCCAAATCTTTGGGCATGGATTGCAGGATTTTCTCTTTCTCCACCAACTCTTTGAGGAACTGACGCACCAGTTCGCCATCATCCTGGGCGTTCTGCCGGATCGCCATGAATGCCGCTGGGATGCTCGTCAGGTGCTTGTAGAGGTCCGCCACGTCATAGACGAAGGGGAGAGTTCCACCGTCATGCACAAAGCCTAAGCTGGGGAGGTAGCCGAGACTGCACACCACCGCCGAGCAAAGGGCATAGAGGCTGGCGTTTGCTGTCGAAAGTGCCTTGTTGATGCCGTCAGAAGTGTCCCAGTTGCTGCGGTCATAATTCCGACCCTTCCAAGTCACGCCGTATTCCAGACCCAGGCGGTTGTAGAGTGCGCGAACGCGCAGCCCCTCCATTCCCCTCAATTCATTGATGGTTTTGTCTGCCACATCCTCGCCAGGGAAGCGCATCAGGAACATGCGCTGGGCGATGAGCTTGCGGCGCTTTTTATCGGCCCAGGCGGCGGCGTGGAGCCGCGGCATTTCATTGGTGTGGTTGGGGGCCAGGCCAAAGGCGTAGAACCGCATGCACTCCTCGCCGGTCCAGCACAGCGGCGTGTTGCTTTCCGCGCAGGCCTTTATCGCAGCACTGGTGATGGTCACCCCCGGCCCGATGAGCAACGCGGAAACAGTGGCCACCGGGATGCGGCAAAGGGTACCCATGGAGCTGATCCATTTGACCGAGGAGTCATCCACCTCCAAGCGGCCGTGTTCCAAGTACAGCGGCGTCCACCGGTCCTTGGCCGGGGCAAGTGTTTCAATCGGTGGACGTTCAAACAAAGCCATGTCATTGCCTCCTCACTTGACGGATTCGCCGCGGGGCATGGCGTTCGCCCAAGGGAGCGCCGAAGGCCAGCGGGTTGTCGTTCAGCCATTCGGCATCAAGTCCCTCCGCAGCATTGCCCTCGACCACATGGTCGAACTCAGCCAGCAAGCGACCCTCCTCCAGTCCGGCAGCTTCGAGCAATTGTCTCCATGCATCACATCGATCGCTGCCAACGCCCACGAGCAAGGGAGTGGCGGGGATGCAGCACTTGCGGCCAAGCCAAAGGCCCCAGGTGGGATTGCGCAGCCCGGCGGCGATTTTCTCCAACCACTCCGCCGCGCCCTCCAAAAGCACGCCAAAGCGGGCATCAAGGAGGTAGTGGCGTTCACTGAGCACCGTGTCCAATTTGGCACCGCTGGCGGCTCGCGGCCTCTTCATCCACTCGTCGTCATCATAGCCACCACCGATGGTGTGGTAATCACTCAGGCGCAGCATGGGAATATCCCCGCCGGCGCATTTTTTCGGCAGCGTGACCGTCGTGCATTCCAGCGCAGAAAGTCGCTCGATCAGGGTAGCCTCATCCGTGCCATGCTTGTCGATGCCTAGGGCCGCTGCCAGCAAGCCCACCACCCCGCTCTTGGTGGGATGCAGTGCGGTCGTGCGGCGGGTGAAGCGGGAGGTGAAGCCCCAGCTCTGCATGGGCCCGTCCAGGAGGAGCGCGAGGCAGGCTTTATTGGACATGGCTGGTGAGTTTCTCAATGAGGGTGGCTAGCGGCGCTGTCGGCACGATCACTTCCTCGGTAGTCGTGATGCCCCAAGCTGTTTTGAGTGATGCAAGATGCTCTTCGAGAGCCTTGCAAGAAGCGGCAATGAGCCCGGTGCCACGGATTGGGGTTTCGAAGGCGTTGATTAGCTGAACGGGTTGCCCGGCTTCCTTGTAGATGCCCAGCACATAGGACGGTGGCACGCTGGCGTTCATGGAGTTTTTCCGCGCTCCTGGCACGGCCAGGGCGGTGGCCTCGATAAAGGCAGCAACCACCTTCTTGCGTTCATTGGTGGTGAGTTTGCCAAGGTGATCCTCGTCAAACAGCAGGTCCAGGTTCACCGCAGCATAGCGGTAGTACACGGCGGAGTTGAACTCAAGCGTGCCGATCATGCCGGCACCCGCATCATCACCTTTGGGCTTGCGGTCATCCACGGCGGAGAAAAAATCGAGATCGTTCTCGGTCTTATGCGTTGACAGGGCGTGGCTGAACATCGCCGCACCTTCCAGGGTGAGCGATGGCATGGAAGCTGCCATCCGCCCGAACAAGGCAATGTCCGCTCCATCCATCAGCCCGGCACCCTTGGCAAACTGATCGAGTTTCTTTTCGTAATCCTTCACCTTCGGATTGGCCTTCACCAACTCGGCAACCTTGGCTGCGATGGCTTCAAGTTCGCTCGGAGCCAGGAAGGTCAGGGTGCCGACCTGGGGAACCTCGCCGTCCTTCACTGACTTGGCGTCCAGCTTGGCAAGTTTGTCAGCGATATGGGTGGCATGTTCCATGGCCGACTTGGCCTCCAAGCCGTTCTTTTCCAGTGCGGCGGCAAGGGGCTGCACGATGAGCTTCGTGCGCTCGCCGCCGAAGCGTGCCTCGGGGAGATTGTCCTGCGCATACTCGCGGATAGCCCGCTTGAGGCATTGACTGGAGAGGCGGGCTCGTGGCACGCCGCCGAAGGTTGCGGATTTCGGGGCACCCACGTCGTCGCGATTGAGGCAAGAGACGGGGAAGGATTGCAGGATGTGGAGTTCGATCAGTTTCATGAGTTGGTATTGAGTTGGGGATGGGTGTTGATTGATTAAGAGATGGGAGCCAGCGCCAACAGGCCAAAGCCAAAAGCCTTGGCGCTGCCGATGCCGGTGGTGAAGGTCGTGCGGAAGAGGGCAGGATCGGTGACGGTGAGTACGCCTTGGAACTCGACGGCATAATGCACACCCTGCATGGCACCCTTTTGAAAGTAGTTGCGGGGCTTGGGGATGGTACGCAAGAGCTCGGGATCGCCGATGTCAAAACCGCCGCCCTCTGCCTTTCGTTGCATCCAGACAAGGAGATCCTCGCGCTTGGTCAGTGGGATGCGCCTGCCGTTTTTCTTGCGCTCGCCAGCCTCGTTTCGCAGCACCAGCTTGCGGGTGGGATTGACCAGTAGTCCGAAACGGAAATGCTCGGTGGCAAAGAAGTCCTCCGGGATCGCCTTGGTCTTGAAACAGTCGGTGGGACACCAGTCCGGCTTGGTCGGTTCCGCAGGCGAGACAATGAGCAACCGATAGGCATCATCGGCTTCGTCCACGCGACTGAGAAATTCACGCTTTTCGTCATCGTGTCCCTTGAATGCTTGCCACACGCGTTGGTGCCAGTCGTAGCTGTCGCGAATTTTCAACTGGCGGACGGCCAGTTCATAAGGCACGAGGATTTGAGTGATATGGCTCATGGGGCGGCCTCCGCGGTTAAGGTTTCTTCGCCTGCTTCCCTGCGCATCGGCCAGAAGCCGCGGGCCCAGTCCAACTTGATGCGGTCTGCATGGTTGTTCCAAGCCAGAATATCCCAAAACAGCCTCTCGTAGTTCACGCCCACACCTTTGGCAGAGGCAAAGCGAATCCACGCCTTCAACTGCCCCGCAACGTCCTCCGCCGAGTCACAAGCAAGCAGACGCCGGAATCGACGCTCAAAACTATCGGGAATTTCGAAGTCCTTGCCATTGTTGGTGGCAATGCGGCGGCAGGTCGTGCCGAAGCTGAATGCCTGGCGATCCTCCTCAGGGTGCCCTGCATAAAGAGCACCGATGGTGCAGGCGGCAAGGCTGCTGATGTCTTCACCAAGGCTGTAAATGACAGGCCAGGCCTGTCGCTCCGTGCTAGGACTGGCAGCACGGCGAAGTGCCGCCATCTTGCCTCGGTCGTTAGTGATCTTGCGCAGCCTGTCGAGGAATCGTGCGGCGCGGTCGGGGGTGTTGTTGGTGTTGCTCATACAGATTGCTTGGCTTTAGGCTTCTTGGCAGATGTGGGTGCGTTCGGGTCTTTAGGCTTTTGTAGGTACAGTTGTTGGAGACCTATGGCATAGGCTTGGATCTGACGCGGGGTCTGGCGCGCGCAGGCAAAGTCAAAAGCCGCTTGGGCCGCCTCCTTCACCCGCCTGCCCCACTCGGAAATTTTGAGATCACCCGCTTCCTCAGGCTTATCGGCAAGCTTGAGCAGGATGGGAACGTGTTGCTCGACCAAGGTCCAAAAGTGTTGCCGTGCGCGCTCATACGGCACCGGCTCCAACTTCATGGTTCCGGCGTAAGCCTTTACACTCTTGGACACGGCATCCTGCCACAGGCTGGCCAGAGCCACACCTTCCTCGTAAAGTTTGCGCCCGGCGTCACGGAACATCCCGGCCGGGACGTCGTAGGCCGCTTCCACTACATCTTCGATCTTTGCTTTATCCGTGGCCAGCGCGCCGGTCCAAAGAGTACAACATTGGCTGTCGTTGATGTTTCTCAGAGCCAGAGGTCCCGAGATCGAGTCGGAGTTAGAGCGGCGCTTTACTGTGATGGAGGACAGTTGCCGCCAGATGCTACGGCCAAGAGAGACGCCTAACACTGCCGGTCCGTCGTCACGCTGCACCATGGTTGCTGCAGGTTCTCGGAAGATTGGAGCCAGGGGGTAATCGAGTCCATTGGCGAGAATCATCTGCTGCCCGTCCGCATGCAACCGGAGAGCACGGCTCAACGGGACCAGACGGCCAAGGAAACTGACCGTGGCATTTGCAATGGCGGCCTTGTCGCCGGCAGTTGCTACGGGCAATTCCCAGACAGGACGCCCCCATCCATTTTGGCCCAGTTCGCTGGCTTCATCCTTGTTCAGCAGATTCAGATGAATCGTAGCCAGTAGCGAGTGGCCCTGAAGGAAGGTATGCAACATGCTCGATGGCGTGCAGGGCGCGTGGTTCGACGAACCCTTGCCGGGTGTATCTGCGCCATTCCACTTGGCCACCCCGATACGCCCTCCTGGCGAAAAACACTGGAAAGCCAGCAGCGTCAAAGCAAGACGCCCTGGATCTACGGAGCGGGTGATCCCTGCGGCGTTGTCAAACAACGAGGCGTTGTTTCCTGAAGCGAGGGTGAGGTCAAGCTTGGTTGCCGGATTCCCCGATCCCTCTTCATTCGAGGCCCTCAAGCCCGGCACCTGCAGGAAGCGTTGACCATCGCCAAGTAACTCGAACGAAGTCTGCCACTTTTCCAGATAGCTTTTCACGGCCGGTTGGATGGCGTCGCGGCAGGTTTCCCAGGCATCGAAATTCTTGGGACCATCCAGCGCGGCGTGAGTGGTGCAGATAAGCAGGCGCAGCAATGCGATTTTCTCATGTGGCTTTACCGATAGATCACGAATTCCGTTCGCCTCGGCAAAAAGTCCCTGAAGGGAGATATGGCACTTCTGGCCATCGGCTCCGATGACGGGGATCCAGGGGTCAATAGTCAAATTCATCGTCGTCTTTGGTGTAGCGGGGTTGGGGTTGCTCAGGCCGTGTGTGCAGGCCCAGCATGGAGTCGTATCCGAGTGCCGATGGTCCGGCGGCCTCGGGAAAATCTAAGGTGCAGTCATCCCCTACTACTGCCCAAAATGTGGGGCCGTGGGTGTGCAGTTTCAACCAGGGCGGCATGGCCTGGCCGGGAACGGTGTGCAATGGCGCACGGACTAGATTGCGATGCATGGCACGCGCCGCAGTCATGCTCCATTCGTAACCGGAAACCACCAGGGATTCGCCACCCAGCATCGTGAGCTGCCATTCATCCCGGCTGATCATCTCGCAAGAGCGCACAAGCACCACATCCCGGGTCGGCGCGCCCTTGCGGCGGGTGAGGTACTCCCTTTTGTCGTCTTCGGACTGCCTGCTGAGAACCCGCGTTGCGGCTTCGGCTTCCTGTGCGAGTTTTTGGCACTCATCTTCCACCTCGGCAAGCAGTGCGGTCCATGCATCAGGTTCCTCACCCTCCCCGCGTTTCACATACGTCGCCTCCAAAACCTCACGGATCTGATCCGGCAAAACCATCGACTCGCGGGCGACAAAGACCTCCGCCGTGCGCAGCAGGACATACGGCGCATAGACAAGCCCTGATTTTCCAAACGTCTTGCCCAAGGTCTTTGCCGTTGCATCACGGTCCACTACCGGCGCGTTGATCCAAAACTCAGGCTCACCTGCCAGTCGGTCGTTGCGTTGATGCCGCCAGAGTCTTCCCATACGCTGCAACAGCATATCCGTGGGCGCGAGGTCAGACACGATGAAATCCAAATCGATGTCCACACTCTGCTCGACCACCTGTGTGGCAACCAGCAACGAGCCCATGCCATCGTTGGCACGATGCTTGCCCAAGCGTTCCAGCCAGTACCCTTCGAGTTCCTGACGTCGAAAAAATGGGAAGCGGCTGTGAAGCGTGGCGACCTCCACGTGAGTGTCTCGGACGCTGCCCTTGACCTTGCGGCAGGTCTCCTGCGCATCAGCCACCGTGTTGCGCAGATAAAGCACATGCTGGCCAGCCTCCGCCCGCTCGATGCATTCCAAGAGTATTTCCTGCTCGGATAAAGCGGTGGTTCTCAGCTTCAATAAGCGTGAGGCCGGGGCCTCAACCGGGATTTCCACGACGGGTGAGTTAGGCTTTGCCACGGTTACCAACGGGTAAGCCAGCGAGGCTGCCGACTCCGCTAGGCCGCCCGCCGCCGCAATGAGTTCCTGCCGCCGCGCCTTCGTCAGGGTGGCCGATAGTACGATCACCGAGCAGCGCAGCGCCAAAAGTTCCCTGATAAGTTGGGAGATGAGGGTGCCAGTGTAGACGTCGTAGCTGTGGACTTCATCCAGGATCACCACTTTCCCCGCCAGCCCAAAGCGCCGCACGAAGAAATGCTTCACCGCTACCACACCCTGCAATGCCTGATCCACCGTCCCCACGCCAAAGCGTGCCAGCATAGCGTGCTTTGACGAGGCAAACCAGGATCGTCCCTCCCGCACGTGTGCGGCATCGCTGGCGTCCACCGGGTGCAGCCGCCATGTCTGATGATCCTCCAGCCATGATGCCCCGTGGGCCAAGCGAAGGTTGGCAGCATCTGCGAGGGCGGATAGCAGGAACTGCGCGACCCGTTGGTGAATGCGGTTGCTCGTGACTTGCGTGGGCAACGCGAAATACATCCCGTCATTGACGCCTGATCCGATGAGCCGGTGCGCCGCCCACAGCGCAGCCTCAGTCTTACCGCAACCCATCGGGCCTTCGACGATAAACAAGCCTGGCGTCCCGCATTGGGAGTGCAGGGCAGTTTGCAGAGGCATCGGTGCATAGCCACCGAACAACTCGCCAAACGTGTGCGGACGGACGGCTCCACCGTGCCAGTGGATTTGGTCGAGTGCCCGTGCAGCAGCCTTCCGGCTCTCATCGAGCGTCAGCCCACGCTCGCTAGGGAAAAAGGCCTCGTTCGAACCTATCCAATCCGCCACGGAAATTAAGCCAGCCACACACCACAGATCGGCAAGATGCTCCTGCGGCGGATCCAGAGGCAAGGGGCCGAAGATGCTGATGAGTTCGGCAAGGAGTTCCTCACGCGCTGCTGTCTCCCACGCCTCACGCCCATCAATGACGTTCATCCCGCCGACACGCTTGCCGAAAATCCTCCCGTGATGCACTCCCGCTGCCACGGCCCAGAGGTGCGTGCCGGAAGACTTCATAACGCGTTCGAGGAAATGCTGACTGACCTTGGCGTGGTCAGTCTCGGAGCTTTCCTTCCATCGCTCACGTGCAGCGGCCTCCGCCAGCCCGGTCTGCTCAAGCCATGCCTGGCACTTCGCTTGAAATCCCGTGCTGATCTTCCCTACATCATGAAGCGCCGCCAGAGTCACCGACCCTGCGGGCAGCAAAGCCGGGAGCTTCATCCCCACCCGCTCCAACAGCGCCTCCGCCACGCACCCGACGTTGACGCAATGATCGCGTACCGAGATTCCCGGCTGATCTCCATCACACGTCTTTGCCCAAAAATCTTTCATCTTTATGCGACTACTTGGCCTCTTCTTGAGTGAAATTGTGCAGGAATTTCCCCAGTCCACATTGGAGGAATCGAATTGCAAGAAACACAGGTACGGACACGACTAAAGATTAGCGGGAGTTTGCTAGATTGGAAGCGAATAGTTCCAAAAGGACACGTAATTCATCTGTACCGGGACTGGAAGCATGCACGTGGCGCACGAGGGCCTACTTCTTCCTGGATTTCTCATGGGTTTCGCGCATGGATTCGGAGGCGGAAGCGGCTTCAGCCTCTTCGAGGATGCATCCGGCGGAGTGGCGGCGGTGGGCCGAGATTTTGGCAGAAAAGGCACCGCTACCTGCCTTGATATCATCGGCATCCGCGTTGATGGTGGCGGCGTTGTGGGCCTGGATGCCCATGCGGGCGGCGGAGGCGATGGCGTCCTGGTTTGCACCCAGGAACAGGAATTCCCATTGGTATTTCTCGGTCTGGTGGGTGATTCGCTGGTTGATGTCGGCCATGGAAAACTTGTGGGACGCATTTTCCTCGCCGTCGGTGAGGATCGCGATGATGACCTTGGATGGGCGCTCGGAGTCGGGAGTGGCGGCGAGTTCGCTGCCGATGAAGTCGATGGTGCGGCCGATGGCGTCGAGCAGGGCTGTGCTGCCCCTGGGTTGGTAGGTTTTGGCGGTGAGCGGCTCGGCATTCTGGATCGGCACGCGGCAGTGGATGGGCAGATATTCGTTGTCGAAGAGGATCAGGGTGAAGGTGGCCGGGATCGGTTGGCCGCTATCGTCCACGGTGGTTTTCTGGGCGCTGAGGAATTCATTGAAGCCGGAGATGGCAGCATGGGTCATGGACTCCATGGAGCCCGAACGGTCGAGGATGAATGCGATTTCTGTTTTCATGGTGTTTTGTCGGGTAGAAGGTCTGAAGGTCTGAAGGTCTGAAGGTCTGAAGGTCTGAAGGTCTGAAGGTCTGAAGGTCTGAAGGTCTGAAGGTCTGAAGGTCTGAAGGTCTGAAGGTCTGAAGGTCTGAAGGTC
>CAIQXC010000219.1 GCA_903875675.1 Akkermansiaceae bacterium | reverse complement strand
GCACGCTCAATTCGCTTTGCATGGGCGCAGCGGCCGGAGGCACCCTGTCACGGCCTGCCGCGAGACGCGGCAGCCACGCCATGTCGCTGCGCGCCTCCGGCCGCAGGCCGTGCACGCCGCGTCTCGCGGCGCGTGCCAAGGGGCTGCCCATGCTTGGAGAATGCGCTGAGTTTGGCGCACGCTGCATTCGCTTTTGCATGGGCGCAGCGGCCGGAGGCACGCTGTCACGGCCTGCGGCGGGACGCCGCAGCTACGCCTCAGGGATCAAGAATCTCCGAATTTGCCATGAATCCCAACTTCGGCACCAGAGCGGGTTTGGCGACTTTCTCTTTTTGTCTCACACGAAGGCACGAAGGCACGAAAGGGTTTGGAAATTTTCAGTCATGGTATTCCCACCTCTTTTTCGTGGTTTCGTGCCTTCGTGTGCGATTCTTTTTGAAACTCCGGGAATCCGCCGCCGCATTGTCGGCCACGAATCCGCCGAGGTTGCAACGGGGAGGTCACATAATTCTATGAGCTCCTACACCTTGCCCGCTGACCAGGGATGCTGCATCCCTCACAACGAACACCCGCGCAACAAGCTTTCGGTGAACGGGCACGATCCGGCCCGCATTGCCGAGGGCAGCATGGCCGACCCTCTCAGGGATCATGCGCCTAGGACGGCTCCGGGTCGCAAAGTGCGCAGTGTGCTGGCTGCACTCGACCGCATCGAACGTGAGAACTCAAACCGGAGGTTCATAGACTGATGAGCACAACCGAGCCCTATTTTCCTTTCCCGTTAGCCTCGCTGCATGGCATCTATAAACTATCAACACCATATCAAATCTTGGATTTGTGCCTCGACTTCGGAATTTTCAATGCTGGCACCGGGTATCGAAAGAATAACGACAGCGACGACTTTAAGGAGCGTCTGATAGAGGCGTGCGATGAAAAGGAGATATCTATATCGAACCGCCCCAAACCCAACACCGACCACGCGACGGTTCTTGTTGGGGCCGCCTTGTGCGGAGTGTCGCTGGGCGGAACCTCCGCATCGTATTGCAACAAGATGGTTGATCTATCGTCGAAAGGTCCAAAAGGCGGTCCGCTTGTTAGGATGTCTTCAACTTCATTCTGGGCGGCATTACATCAAGCGCGATGGGAGGCCAACAAGGCAGCCAATTCACGCCCAGATCGGGGAATATCATTCACAGAATTCCGCGTTCTATCCGCCATCTTGAGACGTTCAACATCCGATACTTGGGCAAGCGATTGTCCGAACCATAGGACAGGAACTCAGACTTATTGCCGGATTCGGTCACCTTGTCCTCGACATAGGCCGAGAAGGCGCGGGCCGCCAGCTCGTGCGGGGTGCTCCAGTAGTCATTCGTCCCGCCCTGGTCGATGCGCTTGGCGTGCATCGCACAGTCCGTGGGAGCCTTCTTCACGTTCACACCTCGCTCTTGGCCGCGCTTTCCAGCATGGAAATGCGTTGCTGGTAGCGGGTCATCGAATCCGGTCGCGGCGATCAGCATCCTTGGCATTGCCCGAGAGGCCGGTGGTTTCGATCACCTCAACCACCGCCCAACCATTTCCCCCCGCGGCCTGGCGGAGTTCGTGAATCTGTCTGAGGTTGGCTTGTTTGTCGGTCGAGAGCCGAGCGAGGATAGGCGTTCTTGGGGAAGAAACCTTAGCCACACTTAGCAATTTGGAACGATAAGCGCCAATAAGGGTTTTGGCGGATTTGTTCTCACTTTCGTTCCCAGTTTGGCACTTTCGGCCATCTGTATGACGTAACTCCTTGGAAATCAAGGAGAGTCGGGCTGGCGGGATTCGAACCCACGACCCCTTGACCCCCAGTCAAGTGCGCTACCAGACTGCGCTACAGCCCGTTGTGTGAACGGGGCGGAAAGGAAACAGGATAATTCGGGGTTGGCAAGCACTGAATTTCATGAGATTTCACTCGGGCCATGCAACGCATCAAAACCGCCATCGTAGGAGCCAGTGGATATACCGGTATGGAGCTGTTGCGTTTATTGTTAGTTCATCCGCAGGCGGAGTTGGTGGCAGCGACCTCGAGGCAAGAGGCGGGCAAGAGGCTGGGGCAAGTGTTTCCGAGGTTTGCCAAGGCACCGGGGGCGGAATTGGTGTTTAGCGAACCGGGGCCTGAGGCGATTTTGGCGAGTGGGGCGGAGGTGGCATTTTTGGCGCTGCCGCACGGGGTGGCGGCGCCGATTGCCCGTGGTTTGCTGAAGCTTGGGTTGCGGATCATTGATTTGAGTGCGGACTTTCGTTTGCGCGACGCGGCCGTGTACGAAGAATTTTACGGGCAAGCGCACGCAGCGCCGGAGTTGCTGGCGGCAGCGGTTTACGGGCTGCCGGAATGGCGCGCTGAGGCGATTCGCGACGCCCGTTTGGTGGCCGCGCCGGGCTGTTATCCGACGAGCATCCTGCTGCCATTGCTGCCGCTGCTGCGGGGCGGTCTGCTGGATCCTGCGACGTTAGTGGCCACTTCGATGAGCGGGGTGAGCGGGGCAGGACGCAAGGCTGACCTAAGTCTGTTGTTTTGCGAGTGCCATGAAAGCGTGCGTGCCTACGGGCTGCCGAAACATCGTCACCTCTCGGAAATCGAGCAGGAACTCAGCCTCGCCGCTGATCGCAAGGTGATCCTCACGTTCATCCCCCACCTCATCCCGGTCAATGCCGGCATCCTCACCACCACCACCGCTACACTCCGCGAGGGCGTGGCTCCCGAGGCGATCGGCCAAGCGCTGGAAGCCGCCTATGCCAACGCCGATTTTGTCCGGTTGCTGGGTCGCGGCGGATGCGCTGACACGAAAAACGTGACCCGAACCAATTTCATCGATATTGGCTGGCAGTACGACCCGCGCAGCAGACGGGTGTTGCTGCTTAGCGCGGAGGACAATCTGGGCAAAGGCGCTGGCGGCCAAGCCCTGCAATGTTTCAACCTGATGTTTGGGCTGGACGCAACTGCCGGATTGCAAAATTTTTAGGTACTGCCAATATCGGCCGCTTACGCCCACAAACCCTCATGGATTTCCCCTTTTCACGCATTGACGGTGGCATTGGAGCCCCCCAAGGATTTCTCACCAGCGCGGTGAGCTGTGGCATCAAGAATCCGGCCAGCGACCGGCTGGATTTGGCGCTGATCTATTCGCAGCATCCATGCAGCTCGGCAGGCACATTCACCACCAATCGCGTCAAGGCCGCGCCGGTGCGGGTGTCCCAGGCCCACTTGCGCAAGGGCGAGCTGCGCGCCATCATCGTGAACTCAGGCAATGCCAATGCGTGTACCGGCGTTCAGGGGATACACGATGCCAATGCCATGTGCGACGCGGCGGCCAAACCGCTGGACTTGCGCCGCAGCGAAATTGGCGTCTGCTCCACCGGGGTCATTGGTCTTCCCATGCCGATGATGCGCCTGCTGCCACGCACCGCAGCCCTGCACGCAGAACTCGCTCCGCAGCAAGGCGCGAAGGTGGCTCAAGCCATCATCACCAGCGACACCCACCCCAAGGAAATTGCCATCGCCTTCGAACTTGGCGGCCACACCGTGCGCATCGGCGGTTGTGTGAAGGGTGCCGGCATGATCTCTCCGAGCATGGCCACCATGCTCTGCTTCATCACCACCGACGCCAATCTGCCCAGCGACGCCCTGCGAAAAACCGTGCTCGAATGCGTCGAGGATTCGTTCAACCGCATCACCATCGATGGCGACATGTCCACCAACGACACCCTGCTGGTGCTCGCCAACGGTGCCTCGGGCATGCCGGCCATCCGCCGCCACGGCCCCCGTTGCAAGCAATTCCGCACGGCCATCCGCTGGGTGATGTTGGAACTGGCCAAGGCCGTCGTCCGCGATGGCGAGCGAGTCACCAAGTTTGTCACGCTCACCGTTTGCGGTGCCCGCACCTATCACGATGCCAAAAAGGTCGCAGAAGCGGTGTGCAAATCGGCCTTGGTCAAGGCATCCTGGAATGGCGGCGACCCGAATTGGGGCCGCATCATCCATGCCGTGGGCTACTCCCGAGCCCGAATCCGCGAGGAACTCGTCGATATCCACATCGGCGGCAAGGCGGCCTGCGTCGGTGGCCTGCAAGCTTCCACCCCGATGGCGGTCCTGCGCGACATTGTCGCCGAACGCGAGTTTGACATCTGCATCAACCTCAACCAAGGCAGTGCCGACTACACGATGTACTCCAGCGATTTATCGCCCGAATACATTGACTTTAACCGCTCTGAGTACGCGTATTGGAAACAGGCACGCAAGGACGGCTTGGTGTGATTCCTGAAGTGAAGAACAGGATTGCACGGGAAAAATAGCCAACGATGGCTTCAACCACAGTTGTTTCAATGGCCCGTTGAAATGGTGGCCGGAGTGATCAAGGTGCCTAACCCGAGTTTCTTATCATGAGGCTGCAGCCCTTGATTTTTCAGGGATTCATTTCAAAAGGCACTACAAAGTCGGTGGAGAGGCATTTTTCATTTCGGTCTCATTTCGGTCTCATTTCGGTCTCATTTCGGTCTCATTTCGGTCTCATTTCGGTCTCATTTCGGTCTCATTTCGGT
>CAIQXC010000218.1 GCA_903875675.1 Akkermansiaceae bacterium | reverse complement strand
TCTTCGAGGCCAAGGTGGGGCCAGGGCGGTTGCTGGTTTGTGCGAGCGATTTAACCTCGCTGAAAGACGCCGCCGCCCGCAACTTGCTCGGCAGACTGTACGATTATGCCGGCTCGGCCGGGTTCAATCCGCAAGTCAACCTTGCGCCGGAGGCCGCACGCGAACTGCTGGCCGCGCCAGCGCCGGTGAAGACCCAGCAACCGGAGAAACCATGAAACATTTGAATATTTGCGTCGTGAGTTCCTTTGCCGTTCTTCACCTTGGCATCGGAACGGTCAGCCAGCCGGCTGCGGAGGAGCGCGAGCAGCTCCAGCAACGCGTGGAGAAGATTCATCGCTCCTGGCCGAAGGATCGTGATTACTTCACTCCGCCCACGGTAGGAACGCTCTGCGATCTTGACCCGGCACTCCTGGTCACGCCGCCCAAGGGCAAGGAATTCGGCTACGTTCCCATCGCGGCCCGGCAGGAATGGGGAGGCTCGGCAACTCATCCGCGCGGCCATTGAGAGAAGACGAAACAAGAAGAAACGCCATGAGAAACATCGGACAGCGCATGAAGTTCATGATTATTCGCGACGTGCGCAAGGAGGTCTCGACGCCGAAGATGCCCTTCGCGATTGGAGTCATGGGGATCGGTGGCCTGAAGGGCGACGTGAATCCGCCCATGTCGATTTTCCGCAAGGCCATGGCCGCGCCGGCGGCGCTTCCCGAGTTCAAAGGCAACTTGGTGGCGGTACGGACGGCACCCTTCTGGGACGACAGTCTGGACGAGCTGCACGTGCGCTGGGATGGAACTTGGCAGAAGGTTGATGAAAAGCATAAGGAGGGGACTAAGAAGAATCCGCATATGAGTCCGGCGGAGGATACAGAGGTTCTCAAGAAGGCGATGGATGAGTATTTTTCGCCGGCAGAACAGAAACGCCTGAAGGGCATTTCCCACTGGGACTGCCATTATCACGGCTGCGCCAAGATCCTGGCACCGATCGGCAAGGCCTTTGCCGAAGCGATGGCGAATCTCCAGAAGCCCCAGGGACAGGTGAAATAATGAAACATCCAAAGCATCTGATGAGCGGCAGTGTATTCGTAATAGTGTCCTTTCTTACAGCCGTGGTATGCCTGGTCGCGCATGCGCAGCCAAGCCGGATATCGTCAGACGATCCGACCATGTCGGACCCGGCCCCCGCCCCCATCGTGATCAACGAGTCCGGGCTGCTTACGCTTAACATGACCGGCGAGATAGCACCGGCGACGCCAAGCCCCATTGAGCCCGGAACGACAACGAATAGAGAGGGGCACACGCTCACCTGCGACAGCCGCTCCTTTCTTCTTGACGGGAAGCCGTGGATTCCCATTGTGGGCGAATTCCAGTATTCACGTTATCCTGAAGAAGAATGGCGCGACGAATTGCTGAAGATGAAGGCCGGGGGCCTCAATGCCATCACAACCTACGTGTTCTGGATTCATCACGAAGAAGAGGAGGGAGTGTTTGACTGGAGTGGCAGACGTTCCCTTCGCCGCTTCCTCGAATTGTGCAAGGAAGTCGACCTGAAGGCCATAGTCCGCATGGGTCCCTGGGATCACGGCGAGGTCCGCAACGGCGGCTTCCCGGATTGGCTCTCCAAGACCAACGCCAATGGCCGCACCACGGATCCCGTATTCATGAAATATGCGGGTCGGTTGTTCAAGGAGATTTCCAGGCAGTTGAAGGGCCTTCTCTGGAAGGATGGCGGCCCGGTCGTCGGCGTCCAGATGGACAACGAAAGTACCGATGGCACGTATCTGCTGGCATTGAAGAAACTGGCGCAATCGGTCGGAGTGGATGTTCCGTTCTACGTCATGACAGGATGGCAGGGAGGCATCCCCGAATCCGGGCTGCTGCCGTTGTTCGGGGGATATGCGGACTGTTTCTGGGGAAGCAGCGACGAGGAGCTCCGCAAGGAATTCTTTTTCACCGACGTGCGCATCATGAACAATCTTGGTGCACAGATGAACGCGATCAATGTGCCGGGCGAGAAGCTGCTTGCACGTTTCCCATACGCGTGTGTTGAAATCGGTCCGGGAATGATGTCTGGATACAATGCGCGCGTCAAGTCCATTCCGGACGAGGTGGCGGCCATGGCGCTCGTCAAGCTGGCCAATGGCAACAACATGCCCGGGTATTACGTTTATCATGGAGGTCTCAATCCCGACGGGAAACATTCCTATCTCCATGAGGCACATCCGTGTCAATTGCCGACCAAGGACTATGATTTCCAAACCGCGCTGGGGACTTATGGACAAGTGCGCCCGCAATATGGCTTGTTGCGTCAGCAGCACCTTTTCTTGGAGAGCTTCGGACAGTCATTCGCGCGTATGGTGCCGTTCTTCCCGGATCACAAACCCGCGGGCATAGATGATGCCGCGACCGTGCGCTGGAATGTGCGCGCAGATGGCAGGCGTGGATTCCTTTTCTTTACGAACCGGCAGAACAAGAAAGCCATGCCAACTCACGCGAACGTACAGTTCTCCATAATGGGGAAAGACAGGCGGTGGCTGGTTCCGAACGCGCCGATCTCCATTCCATCCGGAAGTTACGGGATGTGGCCGATCGGTCTTGACTGCGATGGTGTCGAATTGGAATATGCCACGGC
>CAIQXC010000217.1 GCA_903875675.1 Akkermansiaceae bacterium | reverse complement strand
GTAGAAGAAGGCGTAATGTCCAATGCTGGTGACGCTGGCGGGGATGGTGATGCCGGTCAGGCCGTAGCACCAGGAGAAGGCCCGATCCCCAATGCTGGTGACACTGTCGGGGATGGTGATGCCGGTCAGGCCGGAGCAGCCAGAGAAGGCAGAATCTCCAATGCTGGTGACGCTGTCAGGGATGGTGATGCCGGTCAGGCCGGAGCAACCGGAGAAGGCAGAATCTCCAATGCTCGTGACGCTGTCAGGGATGGTGATGCCGGTCAGGCCGGAGCATCCGTTGAGGGCAGAATCTCCAATACTGGTCACAGGCATGCCGTCGATCATGGCGGGAATGGCCAGAGCGGCGGGCAGATTGCCGGTGTATCCGGTGATGGTAACAACGCCGCCCGAGATGGTGTAGGTGAAACTGACCGGCGTGTTGAAGTTTCCGGTGGGACTGTACGCTGTCCCGACGCTATTTGTGGCGTACGCGGCGAAGGTGTAGGCCGTGCCGGGCATGAGGTTGCTTGCGTTCACCGTGAACACTCCGCTTGTGCCCGTGCCGGGCACAAGGGTCACCCCCGGCCACCAGATCTGCGGGTTGCTGTTGGTGGCTGTGGGAGCATAGACGACGCCGAGCGTGGTGACAGGCGCATAGCCATCGCTGGTCACGGTGCCGCCGAGGATCGCCGAGTTGGAGGTGATTTCGACGGCGGTGGGTGTGGTGACGCTTGGCAACGAAGCCGCGTGCGCAACGCCGCACGCGGCAATGAGCATGATCGCGGCAGCGAGCGGGGCATGTGGGATACGGAGGGCGGCTTTCAGCATCGTGTGGTCGTTAGATTCGGAGATGTGGATGGGCTGGAGGCCATGGAAAGAGCCGGTGGACGGAATGGAAGGCGGGAAAGCTGGAGTTGGAGAGGTGTTTCTGCGACAGAGTGGTTTGCTACCGGTGAGAATACCGAACCGTGCGTGGACACCAAGGAGCAATTTTTTGAGAATTGTTTCCCACGTTTCTAATGGGCAGATTGAATTGCTTCCTGCCGTTGGCGTCTGTGGTTGTCTGTACTGTGAGACCGTCAACTTTCAGGGGCTTGGTAGCGGGGCTGTTACTCGCCCTCAAAGCGGCGTTTTTTGATCTTGTCGTCTGACAGCGGTGTGCCCTGGTCTGCCACGTTCCCCCCCCCGGTGTAGTCTGACTGGTGAGGGGTTACCAGAGAGGTCTTTTGATGCTCCAGCGAGGCTTTTTGGGCCTCCAACATTTCCGCCACCCGGATTGCCAAAGCTTCCTGCTGCGCTGCCATGGCCTCCTGTGCCTGCCGTGCGGTTGGCTTTCTGTGTGCCGCAAATGCCTCTTCCGCTTTCTCGGCGTCGGCTTTCAGGTGGAAATAGTGTCGCTCCAAGGTCGCGATTTTGTCGCCAGACCAGGCGGCGATCTGGGCAACCCCAACCCCTCCGTTTGCCAAGTGGGAGATGAACGAATGCCGCATCACGTGGTGAGTGAGTTCGCGGGCAGTTTTTGGAGGAAAATCCGTTAAACATCTTGCGGTCATCGAAACGGTAAATCCAATCCCCCGGCTGCTTTTCGGGTCGGATGCAAAACGCTTGTTTTTTCCAGTCGGGAAAGGTTGCGCGGATGAAATCCGCAAATTCCGACACGAGGGGGATTTCCCGTTCAACCCCTGTCTTCGGCATCCATTCGGTGACAGGATCGGGACAGGGGATGCTGATGGACGGGTTTTCGCTTTCGAGGTTGAACCAAGAAGGTCTGGCCCAAACGATTTCCCCCCTCCGCATGCCGGCCCGGAAGCCAGCTAGCAGGACGAATTTCAGGTCACCTGTTGCGATTGCCAACAACTCCTCAACCTTCGCCAGCGGAATGACGGTCTTCCGGGCGGGTGTTTCTCCCTTGAACTTGAGGGCTGCAACCTCAATGCCGAACCATCTGGCAAATGTGGCCACCCTGGTGGCGTAGGTTCTGGCTGTGGCCTCACTCTTCTTGTGCGTGGTGTCCAATTTCACCTGGTTGCCTGGCAGCAGGGCCGTCCCGTTGAGTTTCCGATAGAATTCGGAAACCGCCTTGCTTGTGATCCCGCCTGGGTCGGTGATCCCCATGATTGTTTGGAAATGCTGCACGGCCTGAGTGACTCCTTTCGCTGTCCCATCCTTGAAAGGGTCCCCCGCGATTTCAGTGGCTGCCGCAATCCAGAATAAATGCCAGGCTTGTGTGCTTGCGCTTAATTGCTGAGCGCTCTCCAATGTTCCTGTGAGGATCGCAGCTGCACTCACAAAATCGCGGCGCCACATGGCGGACGC
>CAIQXC010000216.1 GCA_903875675.1 Akkermansiaceae bacterium | reverse complement strand
GGAGAGACGCCGGATTTCGATGAAATCTGGCAAAGAAACCACTCAGATGCCCAGGACCGACGAAAGCGCAGGGATGAAATCCGCCAAGAGCTACTAGTTTCGTAGTAGTCAGCCCGTGAATGGCGCACGGCATGGGGTTAGGAACGATCTAACCGGTCAAGTGAGAGCCTCGATGCGGAACACGACTGGAGTGGAGTTGACGCAGTCGAGGGTTTCGATATGGGTGAGTGCTTGCTGCAATTTACCGAATGGGCAGGTGTGCAAGAGGAAGATCATATCGACGAACTCGGCATCCGGGTTGGCTGGATTGACCGGCGAATGCGTGCCGGAAATTCCGATTCGATGGTCGGCGAGGACCCGGGCGATTTCCGCGATGACGCCAGGTCTGTCTGTCACGTCGAATCTGACATAATAAGCGGTGGATGTATCGCCGACTGGGACGAGCCTACCGGCTGAGCAATACGGCAGGAACCCGCGATGGCAGCCGAGGGATGCAAGCGAGCGGGCGGCCTCCACCAAGTCTGCCACAACCGACGAGGCGGTGGGATCCTGGCCGGCTCCGCGGCCGTAAAACAGCGACTCGCCGACGGCATCGCCATGGACGGCCACCGCGTTAAAGACGCCGTGCACCGAAGCGAGGATATTGGACTTGGCGATGAACGACGGCTGGATGCGGATTTCCACGGCGCGGTCTGGATGCTCGCGAATGACAGCGAGCAGCTTGATGACGTAGCCGAGGCTATTGGCGAAGGCGATATCCGCCGGGCGAACCTGTTCGATACCCGAGACGTGGACGGCAGCGACATCGATCGGAAACCCGTAGGCAAGGGTAGCGAGCAAGATTGCCTTGTGGGCGGCATCCCAACCGTTGACATCGAGGGTCGGGTCGGCCTCGGCGTAGCCCTTCGCCTGGGCTTCGGCAAGTGCCGCCTCAAAGGTAAGACCAGCCTCGCTCATGCGCCCGAGGATGAAGTTAGAAGTACCGTTGATAATTCCTGAAAATGACAGGATGCGATTGCCAACAAACGAATCCTGCACCGAGCGGATGATTGGGATGCCGCCGGCCACGGCCGCCTCGAAATGGATAGGTGTTTGAAACTCCTTGGAAATTGCAAACAATTCCACGCCGCGCTGGGCCAGCAGTGCCTTGTTGCCGGTGACCACTGGTTTTTTGGCGCGCAGAGCGGCGGCGACGATGTCAAAGGCATCACTGGTACCGCCGATGAGTTCGACCACGATGTTCACTGCCGGATCCGCGACCAGAGAGCGCCAATCAGTAGTAAACATCGCGGGCGGCACCTCGCTGGTGGTGGCCCGAACTTTTGCCGGGTCGCGCACCAGAATTTTGGCAATCTGCAAGGCGATCTGGCCGCCTGTGCGCCCGGTGATCAGCTCGCCATTGCGCAACAAGGTGTTCCAGACTCCGGAGCCGACAGTTCCGAATCCGGCCAAGCCAATTCCGATAGGTGAGCAGGTGTTCATGAGCGGCAGTGTAATCCGCTTACGCCATCCTCCAAGCCGGAAGATTGATAAAAATCCTGCTTCACCAGGCGCGTCTGACCTCCTCAGGCCCGGCCGAGTTGGCGCTCGGCCTCGAGCCAGTCGGTAGCGGAATCGCCCGGCAACCCGAGTTGCTTGCGCCTGAGAAAAATCAGGTAGGCGGCATGAGCGATTTCGTCACGCGTCGGATGAGGGGGAGTCGTTGGTATTTTGGCAGGGGCAGCGGGCTCTGCGGGGGCGGAAGCACGCTTGGTTGGGGCAGCAGTGACGGCGACAATCTTCTTGGAAGCGGTCTTTTTCGGTGACGGCACAGCCAGGGGCTTGACGGCGGCGGGGGCTTTGGCGGCGGGGGCTTTGGCGGCGGGGGCTTTGGCGGCGGGGGCTTTGGCGGCGGGGGCTTTGACGGGGGGCTTCTTAGTGGCGGGAGTGGCGGCAGGTCCGGTGGCAGCGACTTTTTTGGCAGGCATAGGTATTTGGGTAAAGGTGGGAACGAAAATATCGAAGAGGCATGATAAATCCATTCAGCAGGATTGCCAGCAGGAATTGTTGAGAGTAAGCTCGCGCTGTGGCCGAAGTCTTTTCATGGAACACCGCACGGGATGCACGAACCTATCGATTACCAGGGCCTGAGCACCTTGGCCGATGGGCAGGCGTAGCCATGGTTGTATCGATCCTGCTGCATCTGGCTGTGTTTCTGGTACTGGATCATCTGCACATCGGGCACCAATACTCCGGTGCCCGCGAGATTGTAACCGAACGGATGAACGTGCAACAAGTGGAGGTTCGGCCCATGGAGCCTGAGAAACTTGCCCCGCCGGAAGCCTTGGTGGTCCCTCCCACCAATTCAGCCGCCTTGCTTGAGGAGGTGGATCTGCTCGCGAAATTGCCTCAGGACCAAGACATTGACATGAAGCCGTCGGTGGTTGAGGCGGAGTACGCGCTGCGGATGACTCACCCCGCCGCCGAGGGGGAGCCGGCAGCAGTGGTCCGGGCATTTTCTGCGGCGATGGAGATTGAAACGGATTTGCCTGATTTTGGGCGGGCGGAGCAAAGTCTGCCACCGGCGGCCACTGGCCAAATTACAGTGGACCCCGGCACCGTGCAGGCCGACGAAGTGGATTTGGGCAAATTCGCAGAAGACCTTTTAAAAAAAGGGGCTCGGGGCAAGGTGAAGGCTGCCGCCCTGGATGGAGTGACCTCACTTGACGCCCTCATCGGCCTGCCAGCCAACGTGTTAGTGAACAAGCGGACGATGCTGCCGAGCGATTTGTTATTTGATTTTAACAGTGCCGAGTTGCGCGAAAGCGCGAAGGTTGGCTTGATGAAACTTGGCCTGCTCATCGACCGCAATCCCAAGCTCTATTGTTGGATCGAAGGCCACACGGATTTGGTGGGGGGGGATGACTTCAACCTCGACCTGTCGCGGCGGCGCGCTGCGGCAGTTAGGGAGTATCTGGTCAAATCTTTGCGAATGGACGGTGACAAAATCATCACCCGCGGCAAGGGGAAATTCGAGCCATTGGTCAAGAGCGGCAATGCGAACGAACAGGCACCGAACCGCCGGGTCGAAATCCGCATGCGCAAAACCCAGCCGCCCCCCGAGCCCAAACGCGTCATCGACCGCTCATCAGCAGTGCCCCGGGCAAACACGCCTGCGGCAAACACGCCTGCGGCTCCGCCCGCCTTGCCCAAGGCCGAGCCGGTGGAACTGCCGCGTGCTGCCCCGGTTGAGCCGCCCAAGGCGGCCCCGGTTGAGCCGCCCAAGGCGGCACCGGTGGAGCTGCCCAAGGCGGTGCCGGTGGAGCCTCGGGATCCAGATGAGGTCCTACGACCTGTGGAAATTCCGCGGGCAAAAGCAGTGGAGGAATGAGATTATGACCAACCGCGACAACATCCTGCGTGCGCTTCGCCGCCAACAACCGGTGAAGGTCGGCTTCGACTTCGTTCTTTCACCAGCCTTGCTGGATGAGTTTCGCCGTCGCACCGGGCGCGAAGACTATCAAGAGTACTATCACTTCCCGCTGCGCTGCATCGAATTGGACGCCACGCGCCTGAAAACCGACTACACGAGGTTTTTCGATGCGTTGCCGGCGGGCACGCGGCCGCTCGACTGGAATCCGGAATGGGGCATCATGGGAGCACCGGGACCCACCGCGCATTTTCAGGAAATGTTGCATCCGATGGCCAAATTCGAGGAGGTGGGGCAGGTGAACGCCTACCCGTGGCCCGATTGGCTGGCAGACTACCGTTGGGAGCAGGTCCCGGCACGGGTGGCCGAACTGAAGGAGCGCGATCTGGTGGTGTGCGCGTTCATGGAGATGACCCTCTTTGAGATTGCATGGTACTTGCGCGGCATGGACCGTTTCATGGAAGAGCTCATCGGCGAGGAACCCATTGCCACTGCCTTGCTCGACAAGCTCACCGCCATCCGCATCGGCATGGCCCGCCGCTATGCCGCCGCCGGAGTTGATGTTTTGATGTTAGGCGACGACGTGGCCACACAAATCGATATGATGATCAGCCCGGCCCTGTGGCGGGCCACCCTCAAGCTGCGGCTTGCAGCGGTGATCCGCGCCGCTAAGGAGCTCAACCCGGAGATCCTCATTTTTTATCATGGCGACGGCAACATGGAGCGGATCGTGCCGGACTTGATAGAGATTGGGGTTGAGATTCTCAACCCGGTGCAGCCCGAATGCATGGATCCGCTGCGTATGAAGCAACTCTTCGGCGGGCAACTGGCGTTCTGGGGTTGCATCGGCACCCAGACCACCATGCCTTTCGGTACCCCGGACGAGGTCGGATCAACCGTCAGACAATTGATCGATACGGTCGGCAAGGGCGGCGGCCTGCTGCTAGCCCCCACCCACACGCTTGAACCGGATGTGCCATGGGCCAACGTCGAGGCCTTGCTCAAAGCCGTGCAGGCCCCTTGAATCCCGGCGCGGAAGTTTTTAAATCCAATCATGAGTGCTCCTGTCACCATTGCCATCGTCGGGGCCGGCAAACGCGGCCAAGCCTATGCCGCCTACGCGACTACCCATCCCGAGCAACTCCGGGTGGTCGCCGTGGCCGAGCCTCGCAAATTGCTGCGCGAGCGCCTGGCCGCCACCCACGGTCTCGGAGTGGACGCCTGCTTCCATGACTACGAGGCACTCGCTGCGGCGGGCAAGCTGGCCGACGCGGTGGCTATTTGTACCCAGGATCGCATGCATCTGGCCCCCGTCGAGGTGCTGGCCCCACTGGGTTACGCGATATTGCTAGAAAAGCCGATGTCGCCCAATCCGGCGGAATGCGAGCAAATCATCGACTGCATCCGCCGCCATGGCAATTTGTTCGCGGTTTGTCATGTGCTGCTTTACACCGAGTTAACCGCCAAGCTGCGCGAGATTCTCCGGTCTGGGGCCATCGGTGAGATCGTCAGCGTCCAGCACCTCGAGCCAGTGGGATGGTGGCACCAGGCGCATTCCTTCGTGCGCGGCAACTGGGGCAATCAAGAGCAATCGTCCCCCATGTTGCTGTCCAAATCCTGCCATGACATCGACTGGCTGCGCCACATCGTCAATGCTCATTGCACGAGCGTGGCGAGCTTCGGATCGCTGCGCCATTTCAAGGCCTCCGAGAAACCTGCGGGGGCAGCCGAGCGTTGCTGGGATTGTCAGGTGGAGGCCGGTTGCCCCTACTCGGCCAAGCGCATCTACCACAGCCACTTCGAGCGCGACCGGGTCGCCAATTACATCAACGACGTCATCACCGGCGGCCTCAACACGCTTTCCGCCGTGGAAGACGCCCTGCGCCACGGACCCTATGGCCGCTGCGTCTATGCGTGTGACAACGACGTGGTGGATCATCAGACGGTGATGCTGGAATTTGAGGGGCCGGTGAGCGTCACCTTCACCATGACCGCCTTCACTCCCACCCTCCACCGCTCGACCCGCATTTTCGGTACCCGCGGCTACATCGAAACGGATTTCGTCACCATCAAAGTCTTCGATTTTCTAACTGAAAACGAAACCCACCACGACACACGCATCGGTGCTGACGCCGCGACTGCTGCGGCCGGTCACGGAGGGGGGGACTATTTCATCATGCAGGCATTTGTGCGGGCTGTGGCCACCGGCGACACCTCGGGCATTTGGTCTGGTCCGGACGCCACTCTGGAGAGCCACCGCATCGTCTTCGCCGCTGAGCAGGCCCGCCTCGAAAAGCGCGTCGTCATCCTCGGAACACCTGACATCGGCCCTGTTTTATCCGGAGATAGGATGATTCCGAGCTAAAGGTGTGACGATGGAAGTGGCTCAAGGCGCGAGGAGTTCGATGCGGACGCGAAGGAATTCGAGGGCATATCCGATGGGGGCGCGGAAAGACCTGTATTCGTAACCAGCACTCAACTCTGGCAAGGAACTCGCATCGACAGCCACCTCCTGCATGTCGAGGCCCCAGTTGACGAGGTTGGCAGTCGCCTCAATGTGATAGCGGATTCCTTCGACGTCGTACATGAGTTCTCCGCCGGATGGGTCAACAGGCGACGGCATCGCACCGAGACGCATGGGGATAGTCAGCACTTGGGCGAAGGTTGTGCCGGTTGGTACCAAAGAGTGGCGAATCTTTACAGACGCAACCCCAGAGGCCGGATCGGAATCAAGGGCAAACTCAACGAAGTTGGGGGCACCATCGAAGTCGGGATTGGCAGTGGGGGCGGCGGCGGCAGCAACCAAGCCATGGGCGGCGGCCCACGAATTGTAGTTAGTCGCGGGTTCCAACAGCAAACGTGCGAAATAGGCCGGGCTAACGACTCCGGTTTCTGCCTGAAGTTCGGCTTGGGTCCAAGCGACTTCCATCAGATTGTAATCGGCATGAGCTTCGACGAGGGTCGGCACCTTGGCGGATGGGCTCCATGCGACAAGGTTCGGGGCGACTTGAACGACCACGGCGTATTCGGTTTGGAGGGGATTGAGGTTGAAGCGCAAACGCAGTGCACTGGCCCCTGGAGGGGCGCTGCTTACCAGCGAGTCCGACGAACTGTTAGGATCACCGCCGAGTACATATTCGGCGAGGTTGGAATTACCGTCGTGATCGGGGTCGTCGCCAGGAGCGGAACCAGCCAAGGTGCTGCCGAAGTGATAAGCACGCCAATTTTGGTAATTCATCGGGAGCACCCGCACATCGAGGCTGACGCTGGTGGACGCGGCAAGGTCGCGCAGCGTCACAGTATAGAGACCGGGGGTGGCAAAAATCAGCGGATGGGCCGCCAACCGGCCAGCAACGAGCGGCGGGGTCATTCCGCTGCCGACTGGCGAGGTGGCACATTCGATGACCAGCGGGCTGTTAAAATTAGTGGCCGGCACGCCCGCCACGTCAGTGACTGACAAATCGAGGTAAAATGGCATGCCGGCCACGGCATAGGAGTCCCTGACGACGACATGGAGCACGAAGCTCTCACCGACGAAGCTGGATTGAGTGGCTAGAGCCGCCTGGGGCGCTCCGGTGTAGGTCACTGAGCTCGGGCTGAAATAGCCGGGTCGCGAAGGCAGACCTAGCCAGGAGAGTGTCAGATCGAGCGTCCCTGCAGCGGGCAGCAATGTTGATTCACCCGCAGCATTGAGCAGTCCCGACAGGTCGAAGTAAGCCAGGGTGGGCGAGGCAGCGTCGCCCACCACAGCGATGAGGGGATAGGCCGATGCCGCTTGGGAGAGTACGAGCAAGGTACCGCCGACAGCCCCGGTGGTCGGGATTAAGGCAGCCATGTCCACCACGAGTTGCCGCGATTCCACGACAAAGGCTGTGGTGCTTGCTGTGGTGACCGGCAGCAAAAGACCGCTGGCTATCTGGATGCCGGCCGCGTTGAGGGCGAGGGGGCGCAGGAAGTATTGGGTGTGTGGTGCCAAACCGGAAACGCGTGCGAAGCCCAAGCGTTTGGCAGCCATTTGGGTTTGCAGGGCACGGTTATTCTGGCGGGCTGCGTAACTGGTGGACACCTCACGGCGGCTGTGATCGAGCGGCAGCATCTCGATACGCACCTGGCTGGTGATATCATCAGAGGCGGCGGCATCGGCAAACACTTGCAGGGCGGGGGTGGTTGCCTCCGTGACATCCCAACAAATGCAGGCGCTGCTCGACGTGACATTGCCGATTTGGGCATGTTGGAGCACTGGAACGGCGAACGCCTGGGCGGCGAATGCAACAATAGCAAGGGCAAGAATGATCGGGCGGGTGCTCATGGCTGGGCGGCGGGGATTTGGTGAACGGGGGGGGTGGAAAGGTCGCCTTGGCCGACGACCCCGGCGACGCGGCCCTTGCCGCGGCGGCCTTCGAGTTGGATGGCCTCATCGCCACCGGTCAGCACGACCACGCGGGTGTAGCCTTCGGCGCGGAGCCGGCGGCAAGTTTCGAGGGTATCGGCATTGACGGCGTGGACCAGCACGATCAGCGGGCTTGGGGCGACTGATTTGACCGTTGGCAAATTGGCACCAGAGGTCGGCTGTTGGTGGGGCGGCTGATGGCGCTTGCGCAATTCCGGCAGGTTTGCGCAATAACTGCGGTTGCCCTTTTTGCCGCAGAAGTCACGCAGCGGATCGCTGGCTGACGCGGCAGTGGTCTGGACGCTTGCAGCCACCTTGGTGGGGGCCGGCCGCATATCCAACAAAACCACCGGCTCGGTGAGTTGATTGAGGTTGTCATACCCGATTTGTTGGGTCCGCTCAAGGTGGAGGCCAGAGGCCGCGGTATCCGGCGCATTTTGCAGCGCATGCCATGCAGCGTAACCGCCGGTGAGCACGTCCGCTTTCCAGCCCGGGCGCTGGTTGAGGGTGGCGGCAATGGCCCACACATCAATGGTGCCGAGGCCGTCGTCAAAAAGGACCGCATGAGCAAGAGGCGGCAGTTGTTTTTCAAGAATGACCGACGCCGGGATGTTCATGGCACCGGGGATCGAACCGGCCTCGAAACGAAGCTGCGGGCGCAGATCGAGCAACTTGATTGGCTCGCCGCGACCGAGCGCCTTGGCGAGTGCGTCAGCAGTGATGGCCGGGGCCGGTTGGGACGTTAGAATGCACGCTGCCGTGATAAGCAGCATGCGCTGGAAAGGAGAGTTGGACATGGCGGTAAGGGACTTGGGGAGATTTAAACTTAGCTCTGGCAGAGGCCCTTAGGGCTTCCAGCCGCTGAGCGGGTGGGTGAGATCAAGCAGCAAAGTGGCTACCCGCGGGATGGCAAAATCATGGCCGATACGGGTGCCATCGGGTTTAATCTCGACCGAGCGCCAGCAGCCTGCGAAGGCGTCAAAGAAGCGCAGTGCGTGGATATTGTCGGCACCGATGTGTTCGATGAGGTCGTAGGCAGTGGTGCCGACCGGGAAGCCGGTGTAGCTAAAGACATTCAGTCCGACAGCCAGATTGAGAGTGTTTTGGGCCCCGGCACCGAGGTCGGCCATGTTCGGCGCATTGAACTCAACCCACAGGACACTGCCCGCCGCCAAGGGGAAATCCTCGCCGCTGGCAGTGCCGTTGAAG
>CAIQXC010000215.1 GCA_903875675.1 Akkermansiaceae bacterium | reverse complement strand
GGTGGTTTCATCGCCGCCAAGTTGAAGGGTTGGATTGGCTTCGAGCAGAGAGATGAGGTAAGCATTTGGCTCTCCCTCGCCATCGGCGCGGCGGGCTTTGAGCACTTGCAGTACGGAGTAGAAGAGAGTTTCGCAAGGCACATTTTCTTGGTTGAAAAGGTTGGTATTGGTACGCGTCGCCGAATTGATGACTATGCGAGCCACAACCTCGGTGCAGGTAGAGACGAAGTGTTGGAAATCCTCGTCGTGCAGGATGGCGAGGCGCTTCCCTAATTTGTCCTGCCAGAGGGATTCGGCTAGCAACGGTTTTAGAGCGATGACAACGCCGGCATGTTGAGGATCTGGATTGGCTGTGATGGCGTATTCTTCTAATACTACTCTGCCTTGACCTTGAACAATGAGTTCAGAATCATTGGCGACAATGGCTCCATCTTTAGTAGCTTGCGGAATGTCGAACATTATGCCGGTATCGCGCTGGAACCGGTGCAGTGCGGCAGGACATGTGAGCCAGGCAAAGCAACCGGCTAGTGATCGCACGGGAAAGGCGAGCAGCTTGGCTTCCATGATTTGGATACAGCCGGCGTAAGCAGCAACACCTGTTTTTTCATCCAATTTCCGATCTTCACCAAACAATGTTCGAATTTGGTCTTCGCTTAGTATTGGCGTGCCATCAGGGCCAATCGAATCCCTCCCTGCCTGTCGCAAAACACCTTTGATGCTGGTGCTGGGGATAACTGGGAAGTTTGTAATTCGTTCGCGCATGATCGGGAGATCAACGACATCGACGCTGGTGCCGCAGCCGACATGGAGCGGGGTGCGGGTATAGAGGGCGAGGAGATGTTTGGGGGGCATGGTGGTTAGTTAGGGATGAGATTGGTAGAAATTGAAGAGACGGTCTGGGACCGCGCTGGCGGGTCGGGGTTAGGCGGAAAATAGGTGGAGGGTGAGTGTTTGAAGATCCGGGGAGGCTGGGTGAAGTTGAGTGGCAAAACCGCACAAACCATAGCCGAAACCTTTTTCGCCGAAGACATCGGATCGGGGCCGCCAATGGAGAAGGCCCGCGAGTTCACTCGCGACGGCTGCGTTGCTACAAAGATAATAATACACTGAACCAGCGGGCACGGCGAGTCGAGTAGGCTTGGACTCGCCTTTGACGACGTCCCAGCCAGCAAATGCGATTGGCTTACCATGGCAAGTGGCGATCAACTTCGCACGGCCTGATTTGAGTGGCAGGCAGACTTCACCATCGGAGCGTGCGGCGGAGGATGTGTCGCGGCACCACCCAGGTAGCGAACCGTTGGCAAACACAGCAGGTGTGGCAAGTACCCATTTCAGAATGATTGGCCCATCCACGGCTGGAACTGCTGGAAGAACAGGAACTGGCAACGTCACTCCATCGCGATGAATGCGGCTGATGCGCCGTTCGCCGCCAAGAATGAGAAAATCGAGATGCTGAAGGTTGTAGACCTCGTCATTAGATGGATTTTTCAAACCAGTCCATGCAGCGAAGCGGAAGCGCTCTGCCGGACGCCCGTGGGTGGC
>CAIQXC010000214.1 GCA_903875675.1 Akkermansiaceae bacterium | reverse complement strand
TCATCGAGGTCATCCCACAAGATGCCCAGCCGCTGAATACCGGCAAGATAGGAGCTGAGGCCCTCGAAGTTATCTGCGATGATCGACACCGAACCGAGTACCTGCGCAAAGGCACCGAGGGTTTGTGTCACCACTCCGAAAGGGATTCTGCCGCTCATGAACAAGGGTGCCACGATCAAGATCGGCACGATGAGCGCGAGATAATTATAGCTGTTGCGGAAGAAGCCAAGGTTGCGGTTCCACACAATGATCGAGCGCATGTTGGCCACCACGGCTCCGAGTCGGTGGCAGAGGTCAACATGTTCGCGCTTTTCACCCCGATAAAATGCGATCGACTCCGCATTGTCACGCACCCGGACCAGACCGTAGCGCAAATCGGCCTCCTTTTGATACCTTTCATAATGCAGGCCAACCAGCCTCCTAGCTATAACAAAGCACATGAAGGTGCCGGCGGTCGCGTAAGCCAAGGCGACGCCGACGAGCGTGCCGGAGATGCTCCAGAGCACGCCGAGGAAGCCCACCAAGGTCATCACCGAGGTGACGACCATCATGGCGTAGCTGAGGGAATCAAGTGTGAAGTTGCGAACGTCTTCGCTGATTCGTTGGTCCGGGTTGTCAATACTCTCGGAGCCACGCAAGCGGTAGTAGGCGCGGTTGTTGAAATAGCGCTTGATGAGATGCTGTGCCAGCCATTCGCGCCATAGCAACGCCAGCGACTGTTCGGACACCCGGTAGAAGACGTTGATCACAACCGCGACGACGAAGGTACCCAAATACCTGCCCATTGCGCCCCAGTAGGCGGGACCGTCTTTCTTTTCGATGGCCGTCATGAGGTCACGGCCCGCGTAGCTTGTAAGCACCGTGACCCCGACGTAAGCCACCGACAGCCCCAGTAGCACGGTTAGCAGCCCGCGTGCTCTGCTGCGTCGTTCCGATTTGAAGAATGCCTTGGTGATTTGCCAGAGCTGACGTGCTGTCTTGCCCAAATTCTCCTTGGCGATATGGCTAAGTGGTGTGCGCGGCGCTTTGCTCATGAAAATGGGTACTCGTGGAATCAGTGGGCACTACTCAACGACCTATTGCATCCGGTCCGTTTGCAAGCAAAGGGCGTTGCCAACGGACCTGCTAGGGTGGTCAGCAACGCCACAGGCTTGAATCGAGCAGGAGATTAGTGGGTCGCTCGTTCAATATGATCGCCGGCGTTCTCAACATCTTTTCCGGCACCCCGGACGGTGTTTCGGCAGCTTGCGCTGAAGAGCGAGATCAATGCGGCCGCGAGTAAAAGCAGGGTCAGACGATTGTGTGATGGTTTCATAATAACTGTGTTGTTTGTTAGTTGGTTGTTCTCAATTGCGTGTTCAATCTAATCAAAGTGTGGGCGTGAGTCGATGGGGTGATTCCCTACTTTTTAGCCACCTTGGGGCGGGTTGTGGCGGCAGACTCCAACTCAACGACGGCCCACTCCGGCAGGGAATCAAATCGATCAAGCATTTCCAGTTGGGTAGGGATATACCCCATAGAAGCATATGCGTCCATCGTTGATGGTGGTGATGGAAGCCGAATCGAATAGATGCCAACCCTAACTAACCACAGAAACCATGAATAAAACAACACAAGCTATCTGCAATGATATGGAACAACTGGCTGAGGACGCAGGCGCATTGCTGGCGGCGACTGCCGGGGTGGCCGGAGACCATGTTGGGGAAGCGCGCAAGCGTCTTGCCTCTGGATTGGAGCGCATCGGGGAAGTCTATGCCGCCGCCCGCGGCAAAGCGATCCACGGAACGCATGCAGCGGACGTCGCGCTGCGTGGCAATCTCTATCAAGTAGTCGGGATCGGCATCGTGGCCGGGGCTCTCTTCGGGTTTTTCCTCGCCACCCAGTGCCCATGTCGGCGCGACTAGAGTCCTTGTGAAGGAGTCAAGTTCTCCAGAACCGGATTGATTGACGATTGGGGCTTATGGGTTTCAGATTGAGTTCAAGAATTCGACCAGGGCGCGGCGCATCTGATCATCTCGGATTACAAAGGGATGGGCGGGGCCGATGGTGACGGGTTTACGATAGATCGTGCTTGTGGGCACCAGGCGTGCCGGATTGAGCAGGTCGTCGAGGGTTGGGACCGATTGATCATGGAGGTAGGGAGCTGTGGCGTAGAGGCTCATCAGGGTGGTGACGCGAATGCCACCGGAGTCCTTCATCCGGTTGGTGGGGGGACCATTGGAACCGAGGGCATCAAACGGGATCACTCGCTGGTTGGTGTAAAGGCCCAGACTTGGATCGTGACAAGTGTCGCAGCGAGCCTCAAAGAACACCTTGCGGCCAAATTCAGCTTGTACCAGGTCCACGTTGGGATTCCTGATAGGCTTGAGGGTGGTTAAGTAGCAGCATAGCGACAAGGAGATCTTCAGGGTGGCCATGTAGGGAGAGCCCTGCATCAGCCATGCGTTGGAGTGGCGCTGGTATTCTGGCATCGGAATTCCGGCGCTGGACCACAGGCGCATTCCGTGGATGCCACGTGCCAGCATGATGGCGGTGGGGTTTTCCACACCATCGGGGAAGAACCGGAATGAGAGGTCCGCAGTGCCCGGAGGCCAGCGCTCAGCCTGCAAGCGCATGTCCTCGGGAAGGTTGTCGGCGGTCGCGATGAGCTTGCCGAATTGAAGCGTGCTGGACGGCAAGCCCGGGACAATCTTGCCGGT
>CAIQXC010000213.1 GCA_903875675.1 Akkermansiaceae bacterium | reverse complement strand
TTGTTCACGCGGTGCCTCCCGCGAAGTTCTAATGGGTTAGCTGTCATGTCTGCAACACTCGGTAGTTTCTACTGGCTAGGTTTTGAAACATCAGGTCATTCACCTGATAAGAAGCGCCTTGCTTTGCTCGGCGCACAACGATTGATGTGCGCCCACCGGCGCGGTTGAAGGGAGGTCGAAGTGAAATTGAAAAGCTTATGCCGGTTGGTGCGCCATGACTTGTTGTGCATCTTCATTATTTGAGGTTTGCTATCGAAGTAGCCCATAATTTGACTGCGGTCGCAATGTCAGTTTTTTTTGAGCTAATCATGGTTCTATTGGCTCTGGAAAAAACATCCTCTGCCTTCGTAGTGCTCCGACAGATCCGAAGTGATGAATGGACTCCTGATGCGAAATGTAGAGAAAACCCTACCGTAATTCCATCTTTTGTCCAAACAAGAGCCAGAAGCTCAGCGCCAGCATGTTTTGCTGTAAGGTCTCGGGTATAGGCTACCGAAGGTTCTCCAAAAACTGTCAGAAGCCATGCCGCAGTCTTCTCTATCTCTTCAAGAGAAGGGGTAGGGAAAGTAGAATCGAACGAAATGTTGTGAATTCCATATTTGTCTTCTTGAACCGTCACAGTCCGATAAAAGTGGGTCTTCGAAAAAGTGTCGAAATAGTCTTTGCCTCTAGGCCCCCGATCACCTGCTTTATCCATGGTAGGAAGTAATCTAAACACGTCAGCCATGGCACTGGACGGTGTTAAAACCAAGAGACTTGCTGGAAGTATCCGCTCATCAACATATTTTGCATCTTCCTTCGAAGGTTCGCTCACATCTGGATAGCCGAAAGTCTTCCCGGCGATAACCTGACACGCCTGGACCAGCAAGAAGGTCGCGATTAGTAGTAGTTTCATTATTCTGCACAACGTTTGAGTGCTCCTACGGGAGCGATGGGATGGGAAATGGGATGAGATTGAATCGCTTATGGCCCGTTAGGAGGCACGACTTGTTGGGCTTTCTTATTCCGGTGCCATTCGGCGCTGACGGAGGACCCATTCGGCTCCGACGAACTGAGGTTCACAACAAATAACTTGTCTTTCGATTCCCATATCCAAGTTCTACCATCGGCCTCGGACCGATCTACAGTGGGTTGCTTCGGTCCGCCTTTCTCTCTGAACCAACTGTTCAACTGCTGAACGACTGCGGAGTCCTTCGCCTTCGAAATCACGAATGCCTGCTCTCCAACAATCTCGCTTGCTTCGTGCCAGCGGGAGCAGGAAAGGAGCGAGGGATTGTCACCCGCAACCTTGAGCGCAATCCCGAGGATCTCATTCGAAAGGATGCGCTGAAATGTATCAAGCGAGCAAAGCACGTTGTCTTTGCCATCTGGTGACACCGTACGGGGCGGATATGTTTCCAACCATGCGGCATACTCATCATCATAGCGCAATCCGCAAGTCTGGCATACGACCCAGTGGTCTCGTCCTCCCAATAAGCATCCACCGAATAGGATCTCACCACGCTTTGCCTTGGCCGCTACTTCAGGGGAACTCATGAGCCCTCCCACATGCCCATAGACGACCGGTATGTCTTTGAGGGCCTTGTGCCCATTCGCGCAAAGAGCCAATTCAGCTGCCTTCTTTTCCAAGGGGCCTGCGAATGGGTCCCGTTGTTGGTCGCATACGGCACCCTTCGAATCCGACTCAGAGCGGGTAGCGGGTTGTCCAGCGCCGCTTTGTTCGGCTGGTGGATCGTCTAAAGTTACGGAGGCGGTGAGGTCGGTCTTATCTAGCAGCTTCCAGAGTGTCACCATGTGGTCGAGGGGCGTCTCATGCGAGCTCCTGACAGCGATCCATGCGTCACCATCTTGCGCCTTGAGAGCCTTGAATATCGCACCAATCTGCTCAGGACTAAAGGTAACGCCGGAGATCCTGTATGATCCTTCCTTTGTCAATTGGATCGGGAATCCCGGCTTAGCGCCCGCAGGCGGCACCTCTACATGCGAGAGATCAGCTGGTTCTTGCGCCGAAACTACCGAGAAAAGAATGGCTAGTAGGAGGATGATGCGCATGCTTTTGGTCGCTTTCTGTCGAACGTTTGCTGTGATACCAGCCGCGATTTTGAGGTGAAGTTGGTTGGTGAAAGGATAGGCTCCAGCGGCTTGGTATCCACGACTTGTTCTGCCTGCGGTAGCCTGCAACGAAGGAGAACGAGCAGGAATCTACGAGTCCCCACCGGGATGTACAGAGAAATCTTATTGGACCTGGCGGGAGATATTCACGTTGATCTCGCAAGGAAACCGCGCTGCGAACCCAGGCAAGTCAGAATCACTCATGCCCAACGCCGCAAACCGGAGATCATAAATTTCATCTCGCCGGTCAGAGTCCCGCATGTACCGTATTGGTCCCATCAGCTCTCGCGGATGGCTGCCTGTATCGCCGGGACCAAATTCATGCGTTCTCGGGGATGGGAGGATCGGAGGCCGGAAGCAAGTTGATGCCGGATATAGCTGGGACCTCAAAAGACGCAAATATATCTTGTGGGTATCATTCAGTCATCATTCTTCTCCGCAGAACGTCAATATTCTGGCACCGGCGGATATTGCAAGGAGTTTGTCATGATTTCGAGGTGCTTACGCCGGTTGTCCAGCCATGCCTTGTTCTGCTCTTTGGCGATTGACGTTGGGACGGAGATAGTGGAAAATTGCCGGTTATCATTTCCGGGTTGGGGGGGCAACTGGAACACTTTGACCTGCTTTGGGTGCGCTGCGCTTCATCTGAGCAATGGCAAACTTATATTCGACATACTCATTCCAAAAAATGTCTTCATTTATGATTCTGGAAGAAGGGAGACCGGTCACGCTGCGCCAGCACTGGTCTATGGGAAGAAAAATCCAGTTCGAATGGCCAGCTTTCGGAAAGACCATATGTCCGATTTTGTCCCAAGTGCTGACCTTTGGGAATGAAGATCGATAAATTGGGTGTCCGCCATCAATAACTGAAGGTTCGTGTGTGTCTACAAGGAGCACGTATGCGACCACGTAGATGGTCAGCGCGGGTAGTCCGAACAGCAGAGCGGTCTTGTGTGCGGGTCTCATCTAAGTTTTGGGGGCAGAACGCTAATGTGCTGGCACCGGCAGATATTGAAGGGAGGTTGTCATGGCAAATCAAGAGCTAAACGCCGGTTGTCCCGCCATGAATTGTTCTGCTCTGGTTGATGCCTGATTGGGGTTGTATTGGTCATTTTTTCTGTGAATCTGGTGTGGCAGCAGATTGACCTGCGCCCTCTGGTTCTAGCTTGGCGGCGTGGCCCTCAAGAACCTGCAGATATGTATCTTGGAGCTTGAGTTCAATCTTGTCAGCCAACCCGCTCTTCCAGCGAGGCGCGACTCTGTAAATCTTCCCGTCATCAAAATGCCATTCCCACGACCCGATAGATGATGTGCGCGACGTAAACGCAGGGCCAAAAGCTTCAATGGCTTCAGTGTATGTCTTAGGAGACTTGCCCCTGAGCTTGGCATCGAGGATCACCGGTGCAAGACCGATGTAGGCAGCGAAGCGTCCCTCGACGGCAATCACGCTATACTCTTTGCTCTTCCATGGATCAGGCTTTTGCACCGATTCACCCCAGACAGGGATTGCAAGTGTCGCCAGCAGTATCGGAATTGCAGTTGTGTATTTCATATTTGCAGAACGTCGAGCCTAGCCGCCGGGCGATTGGAGTGTGGTTGGTGTGAAACAGTGGTGCTGATGCCGGTCGGCTACGGCGATTTGTTGAACTAAGCCGCTCCGCGGCAACGAGTTGAAGAGGGAAAGCAATTCGAGGAGGTGTTGTTCCTTGGTGGCGTTTGAAGGGTTGGGATGTCAAAGTCGGCGCGCAATGAAGCACCATAAAAGCAAACAGC
>CAIQXC010000212.1 GCA_903875675.1 Akkermansiaceae bacterium | reverse complement strand
TGGCGCAGCCGATATCCCACGCTCGTTTCTATCCTCGACGACGATCCGGGGGTGCCCAAGCGCAACGTGTTTTCCAAGAACCTCAGCGCCGGCGGCAAATGGGAGGATATCTCGCCAAGCATCCGTCACCTCCAAACGGTTTCCGACAACGCGGTCTTTGACAAGGATGCTGACTGGGTCAGGATCGTCAGGGATGCAGCCGGGCACTTGCAACGCTTGGAATACCGGGATGCGGCGGCTCTCAGCAAGTTAGGCTTCCAAACTCTGCCCCTGCCACAAATGGGCCTGGTCGACGATGCCACACGGGCCAGCTGGCCCGTGGTTCACCCCGTCCGCCAAATCAAGTTCCCGCAGCAGTGATCTGGGAATGCCCACCCTCTGATCGTGTTTTCGGGGCGGTGTTGGCCGAATTGTGACTGTATAGATTTCGCCCAAGACACAGCCTCAATCCGGCCGAAAATGTTCCACAGCATCTTTTCCCTTCCCCCGGATGGTCTCCGGTAGGACATCCGGGTAGCGCTGCGTGATGCGTGCCGCCACACGGGCGGCTAGGGCGGTGGCGGCACTCGTAGCGTTGAAGTGCTGGATGGGTCATAGGGCGGTTTGTAAGGGGCAGACATGGATCAGAGTCAGGCGGTGGTTGAGTCTTTGGCGATGCGGTGGAAGATGTCGGCGATCCAAGCGGGAGCGCAGGCGGCATCGGCAGGGAGGGCGCTGATAGGGCGCTGATAGGGCGCTGGTCGGGCGGTGGTCGGGCGGTGGTAGGGCAGTGGTCGGGCTATTTTGCGTTGATCCTGGCCTGCACTTCTACTAGCAATTTTTCCACTTCGGCCTTCGTGTCGCCATCGGCCACTTCAAGCAAGCTCTGCAAACCGGATATGGCCCGTGTGTGATCCGGGTCAAAGGCCAGGTTTCGGATCATTCCCCAATAGGCGTCGCGGGCCACACTTTTCACCGTTTCATCCCGCAGCAGCGGCGCAAGCAGCGCCAAGTGTTCAAAGTTGTTAGTTCCTGCTGCGCTGGCGCAAAACAATAATTTCTCCTCGGTTCGTGAAGCCAAAGGGGCAATTTCCCGCAAAATCTGCAAGCGATCTTGCGGGGAAGTTTCCTTCGCATCAGCCAAGCGGATGCAGCCCCGATATGCCAGCACCCGATGAGTGAGCTTGGGAGAGTGTTTGGCCAGCGTGGCCAGGAGAGTCCATGCCGCGACGTCGTCGAGTGAGCTCAATGCACGCACGGCGGCATCTTGGACGGCGTCATCGGAGTCTGCCAGTGCGGCCTGCAGTGCCTGGCGGAGTTCACTGCCGGATAGGCGGGCGGAGACATTGAACAAGGAGATCCTGAGTGCGCCACCCGCGCCATTCAGCGCCGCCAGCACGGGTTTGGCCAGCGCCTCTTTGTTGCCGCTGCGCAGTGCGATGGCCACCAGCGTCTTTTCCAGTTGGGAACACTCACCTGGCGATTGCGCCGCCTTGAGAAGCCTGATGAGTTCGCCAGCCTGCGCATCGTCGCCGAGGAATTCCAGCGCCTTGAACAGCTTGAGACGCAGCTCCTCGCCGGCGCTTGTGGCCAGAGCTAACAAATCCGGTCCGGCCTTAACGTCGAAACGGCTGGTCATTGATTCTAACAATATATCTTGTTGTGC
>CAIQXC010000211.1 GCA_903875675.1 Akkermansiaceae bacterium | reverse complement strand
GACGATCGCAATCATGGAGTCGATGCAGCGTGTTGCGGAAGAATCCAGGCCGCTTATCCTCGGCCTCGCCACCGAGTTCAATTATCTAACCGGAGGAGTTGCATTCAGCTATTGCGTCGGAAAACTCCGCGACCACTGGAAGCGCCGGACACTCAGGAGCGTAACCCATGACATCAGCGTCGCCGATCCGAACGAAGCTGCCGCCATACTCCGCGAAGCACTCGACGCCGTAGCCGAACCACCGCCGCCGCCCCCGTCCATAGAGGACGCACTCAAGACATGGGCGGACAACCTGCAGGAGCTTGCCGCCGGCCGAAAAAAACCCGGCATTGCCACCGGCATCCCGGGCCTCGACGAAGTGACTTGCGGCGGACTTCGCCCCGGTGAACTGTGGATCCTTGGCGGCCCAACGTCATCGGGCAAGACTGCGCTGGAAACCCAGACCGCCGGCAACCTCCTCGACGCCGAACACGCCGTCTATATCGCCTCGCTGGAAATGCCGATCCAACAAATCATTGACCGCTTCGTCTGCAATCGAGGTTCGGTTTTCCTCTCCAAGCTGAAAGACCCGGCGAGTCATCCCCTCAGCGAGCTGGACATGCGGTCCATTACCAAAGTCATCGGGCGCATGTCGAAAGAATGGCGGTTTGAGATTCACGATGAGACATGCGACATCGCCGACATCCTCGACGGCGCAAGGGCGATGAAAAAGTGCATCGGCCTCGACGTGCTGGTCGTGGATTACTTGCAGATTGTCACCACCTCCGGCGGCTACTCGACCAGGGAACGCGAGTGTGCCGACATCAGCCGGACATTGAAGCGGTTCGCCATCGCTGAACACGTCGCGGTCATCGCGCTATGCCAACTCAACGACGCCGGCGAACTCAGGGAAAGCAGGGCCATCGCTCACGACGCCGATGTTGTCATCAAAATTGTTGAAGATGGTGTTTGCGTCCAAAAGAACCGGAGCGGCGAAAGCGGCGTTGTGCTGCCGCTGGTACTCGACGGCCGCCGGCAAACATTCGTTGAGAGAAAGGACAGAGCTGCATGAACACCGCCCCGACAACCACAACACCGATACTTCCGCCCGGCCCGCTGGCCATGCCCGGCGTTGTCAGAATTCTCCTATCCGAAGCCGCAGGCAATGCGCTTGCCGCCGTCGGTGAGGCGTTCGTTGTTGTCGGCAAGGGCCGCTATCCAGACAGCAACGGCAGGTGGGTGATTTATTGCCAACCCGCACAGCTCGCCGTGGTAAATGCAGCGTGTGACGTTATCACCGGCAAGGCGCGTGTCGTTAGGACCAAACCCGCCAAGCCGTCATCGCCAGCGCCATCAGCACCTCCAGCATTCACGCCATGAGGCCAAGCCAGCTAGCACCCCGACAATCGCGCGAGGATCCACGTAGGGGCGTCGCAACCTTTCGAGCGCAGACAATGCCACCGACCAGCACGCTGCCCTCCCCTGCCATGGCTACCCCCCCCCACCGGGGCTTTCGGAAGTCTGCTTGGCCCTATCAAAAGGCCGGGTTGGTGCGGGGCGTCCCTTTCCCCTGCGGGACACTAAAAATCACTCACCCCACCACGAAAAAAACAATGTTGCCTAATTTACTGTACATTCCCGCACCGGCCTGATATTTTCCCCCATGCGAACCGTTTCGACCAAGCCTAACAATTCCAACAAATCAAATCAAATGACCACGCCTGTTTTCAATTCCGAACGCGAACGCAAAGCCTATCAAGACGGCCTCGCCATCGTCAAAGCCAAGCTCGTCGGGAATCGTCGCATGACCCCTGAGGGACGGCATCAGTATTCAATGGCCGTCGGCCTCGCCACCGTCGCTACCATCAAAAAAATGTCGGCTCTCCTCAAAGCTGGTCTCCCACCGGCCCCGGCCCCGGCCAAGGCACCGACCCGCCCCACGGCTCCTGTGGCACCGACCCGCGTCAAGTCCTACAGCCCCAGCCGGAGGTACCATTGCTACACAGGAAAAGGACTCTGGGCCTAGAACTCTCATTCGTCGGTCGGTTCGTTCGCCCCGTCTCCGGTTCGCCGGGGGCGGGGTTTCCTGCGTCCGGTAGATCACGGGAAAATGATTGACACCCCTGATTGATTCCGATAATTTTGAGGCGTCATGAAAATCATTACCGTCGTGCTGCTGTCTGTGTTGGCAATCTTGGCTTTGACCTTGGCGATTCCGTTGAGGGGACAAACGCAATCTCCTGCCGACAAAACCACCCCTACCGTTGAATTCAAAGTTTCCAAGGGGGGAGCGGACAAGACCTCATGCTGAGGGTTCTTGCGGCGGTTTCAAAACTCGAAAACAAGGAGAAGAAAGACGTTATCACTTTGAGCGTTGCAAGTGTAATTGATGACAAAAATTTCCTGTGCCACAAAATGGAAAAATCGTACCACACAATTGCCGATAGTTCAGCTAGGGTCGGAGGTGGAGGAGGCTCCGCAGGCTATGTAACAGAAAGCGTTGACTATTCTACGATGGTTTGGCTAACAACAAATCAGCCGCACAAGGTCGCAGACGATGAACTTCTTACAGACATTGGCGTTATTGAATCGGACAACATCAAAAAGAGAGGAGGTAGTTCTTACCGACAATTAATTGAAGCCCCTGAAAATGAAACAAGCGCTTTCACCAAGGAACAATTCATAGCCGCTCTAAAAGAAGGAAAGACATGGAGATTAGAGAAATTTGGCACCAAGGATTGCGAAAACTGTTTTGGTAAGGGTCATGCTGACGCATTGCGTAAATATGCAAAATGCCTTATTTGTGATGGAACCGGAAAGATTACCGTGGATTATCTTGTGAAGTGGTAATTATCAAACCCCCATCCGTCATGACTGCCAAGACGAAATTCAAATTCCTAGCAATAACCAGTGTTGTCTTATGGGCAATCGTAGCGACAATGATTGCATCTTCTAGGATCGAGCGGCTCAGGAAAGCACGCCAAGAGATTCAAAGTTTAACAACAAATATCACTAAACTAGAGCACGAAGCCGAAACTGAACTTGCCAAAGCCAAGCAAGAATCCGAAAAAATTCTGGCAAGAGTAAACAAGCTTGCGAAGGAATCCGAGGAAAATATCAATAGCAAGACACAAAAACTAAATCTGGAATCCGAACGGATTGCGGCAGAATCGGCTAGGGTGAAGAAGGATTCCGAGGGCATCGAATTGCGAGAGAAAGACAAAATGGAGAAAGTTTTCAAAACTCTCAGACCCTATGTCTCAGGAATCAATGACGTAAAGCAGAAGTATTTGGCATCATTCAGCGTCGATGGGAAAAATGCGAAACTCACACTAACCAACAATTCGACCCAGCCCGTAAAACCCAGAGTTACAATTCGTCTTATTAACCGCTATGGATTTATCACCGACAGTTTGTCCGTTACTTGGCTGCTGGACAACATTCAACCGGGGGAAACTAGGATCGAGGAGCATCGAGTTATTTTTCAATTCGGCGAACCAGTTTACTATCAAGTGACTTTTGCTGACGACTGATAGAATACCCATTAACAGGTACGTGCATGCAAGTACAAGCCACTCACGGGCACAGTTACCTCTGACCGGGAAGCGATCACCAACATGTCCACGCTCGACATCTGACCGGCCGCAAGATCGAGGCGAATGGTTAGGACCTATCAGAATGCATCCCCGCGTGCATACCTGAGCCCTAAAAAGTATGCATTTTAACCCATTTCGCGCCGTTTTCCAACGGATTCAATCTCCGCAACTCGTTGAAAAAGCAGCTAGTTGCAACACACTGCCAAACGGCAATATCTGATTATGAGTCCCCTGCTCTAACCGCTGAGCTACAGGCCCTAATTGACTGATTTTGTGTTGGCTCGTGAAGGAATCTTGTGGGAGCGTCATGGCAGTGCTGCCCGAAAACTACCCAAAGGGAAAGTGCCGCCCAGAGCGCCGGGGAGACGCTATTGGCTCGGCACAATGAACACAAGCTAAAATGGGGGGGGGAGGAAATGGCCACGCGTCTGACAAGCCGACACAAAATCATTTCATCACCCTCTGTCGGGCATCTTCCGGGATGACGGCCAATTGGGCGGACTCATGGATCAAGCGTGGCGTCAAGGAGCCGTATGGTTTTACCGGCTGGCCCAAGAGCGGTGCAGGTGGAGCGCAAGCAGAGGAGTTTCTAACTGACAGCCTGCTCGGCGAGGCGATGGGGCTTCGCCCGGTGGTATTGATGGCGGATGAGATCCTGAAAACGCCGACTTTGAAAGCAAAGTTCGGGCAGCAGGCGGAAGCGTGGCTCCAACTTGCCTAGCGGATTTTTGAGAAGTGGGACGCCCGCAGTTGCTGGCGTGAGGTGAACATTTTCAATGATTCCTGGCTCGATCAGTAAGTCATTAAATTTGGCAGCGAAGGCATATTGTTTCTCGCAAATGCTACCCGTGTCATGACGCAGGAACAGCGGCTCCGCAACGTGAGCATTTTAGAACCGTCTTGCGCATCACGAGTAGCCAGCCAAGCAAGCCACCGACGAAAGACATGATGAGCACAAAGATGGAAAAACCGCCAAGGATTGCGGTAGCCGCTCCCGTGCCGACCTGGCCGGCAGTATGCGAGATCTGCGCTGTCTGCACCGCCGATTGTTGACGTTGAGGCAATTTGGCGAGTTCGGCGTTGCTAACCGTCTTACCGGAGATGATCTCGTTGACGATGGTTTCCGGCACTCCTTGCGCCACAAGTCCCGCACGGGTTTCATTCTCGGTGGACGCGGAAACTTGGGTGCCGGCAGCCCCGGTCCCAATCAACATGAGCAAGCCAAACAACATTCCAAGAATTGATGGCACAAGCATGATGAAGCCTATGACGACCACAGGTCCGCTCATGCGAAATGTCTTGAGTCTTCCTCAGAAAATACCGCGAAGGTCACTTGCTTCCGCAACTCGCGCAATTCCGCTTCGCCGTCTTTCCAACCGGGGTGTCTGCCAAACGCCTCGCGGTTCTTCGCGCTGACTTTTTCTGCGTTAGGAACGCCGTCTTCCGTGAGTTTACAAAGAACGAAGTAACTCAGGCCACCCAGCCCTTTCTCCGCCTGCTCCTGCTTCCGGCGCTTGTTTTTCTCCAGTTCCTTGAAAAGTTCTGCCAACGCTTTTTCAGTAGTGGTTTGGCGGTCCTCGAAAGCTTCCTGCACGGCTTTTGCCCGCTCTGCCATTGCGACCAGAAATGGGTCGTCGCTCTCATCCTCCGCTTGCTTCTCAATGGCCTTCACCAAATTGATCACCTTGGTTGCCTTGCCTTCATCCTTCGCGGCAATCGTGTCTAACGTCACCTTATCGATGAAAACAAACGGATTCTCCGGGTCTTCCAGTTTCGCGCCGATGTGCTTCTGCACCAGTTCATTCGTCTTCCGTTGGAAATCCCGGTCCACCATCACGCGTTTGGTGTAGGCTTTTCTAACCACGCAGTAAATCCGGCTCACAGTCGTGTAGTCTTCGATATATGGCCGCAGATATGCATCCGGTGAGATGATCTCATAGAGCATCTCGATCTCCTTGTATTCCTTGAAGAATTCCTTCCGCCGATCCTTGTCGCGGAAGTGCTCTATCAAATCGTCCACGTCCTTGTCGTTGAAATCCTGGGTAATGAGCTGCAACCAACCCGGCACCTTGTCTTGCATCTTTGCCTTGAACAACGCCTTCAACAGGCCGATGTCCTTCACGATGGCGTTGATCTCCTCACTATCGAACGCCAGCGCCTTTTCCAACTTGTCGAAGATGCCGACGAAATCGAGCACTGTAACGCGTCGCAATAAAAACGGGGAAAATGGCACCTAAACGGCGAATTAAAATCGGGGGCGGCGAGCGGGTCTCGTGAAGAAAGCGAAAAAGCTTTTTGCTCGCAAAAAGCCATACAGGCTCTTCAGGTAGGGGCCAAG
>CAIQXC010000210.1 GCA_903875675.1 Akkermansiaceae bacterium | reverse complement strand
TGTATGGCTTTTTGCGAGCAAAAAGCTTTTTCGCTTTCTTCACGAGACCCGCTCGCCGCCCCCGATTTTAATTCGCCGTTTAGGTGCCATTTTCCCCGTATTTATTGCGACGCGTTACAGCAATCAGCAATCAGCAATCATCAATCATCAATCAGCAATCAGCAATCAGCAATCAGCATGCTCTTGGTTGTGAGCCTAGCCTTAGTCGTTGGATTGCTCAGCTTAAAATTCCTGACTCAATCTGGCTATCGATTCCTGGATTCCTGCATGGTTATCGGCCGTCCATTCGGGCCTCACTATATCGCCTACGACTGCGTAAGCCGCATAGAGCCTGTAACGAGATCGAACATTCGAAAGACAGAGAAAGTCAGAGTTACCTTCAAGCACCTTGGGAGGGATAGGGTGCTGACTCTCAGTCCTGAGTTTCCAGCGATCGTTGCCGCCGAACTTCTGGCACATTGTTCACGGCTCACATCCAGTAAAAACTATCGACTGAAGCGGGATCATACGTTTCGTGCCGCAAGGGATATGGGCTCGACGTCGGCAAATAGCCATTAAGATGACCTGACATTGAAGAGCAAGATACGCAGCATCCTGCTTACTGGCGATTCCGGCTTGGATCGGCTCAAGGGCCTCGACCTGTCGCAGGATCTTGCATTCACCAACACCAAGCAGAAGATTCCGTTTAACGATGATGGCAGGAAGGTCCTCTATTGGGGCTGGGATCCATGCGACGTGTTAGTACTTGGGGATGCGGTTGATTCTAAAGGTGAGTCGCGGACGAGTATGCAGCATAACGGAAATGCCCGAAAATGCTTTTTGGGTAAGCATTAGCTCGTGAACGGGAAATTCCCCCCCCGTAGGATGGTGACGAACGATGGTGCAGCCTTTCGTAAATTCTTGGATTCGTGTCTGCAGAGGTAGGCCATTACGGTTGCGGCACCTGTGTCGTCAGAAAGACCGCGCCTTCTTTCGGGAGTATCACTTCAACGCCCGCAGCTAGATCCACATTGTCACGCACCTTGACGGGTATGGGAAACCCCTGCGTGTCTGTAGGACGGTCCGCGTCAAAATAGTGGAATTCGTACAGCGTCAACGGTCCGGAATCCGGCATTTTCAGGGTGACAGTGCGCGGGCTTGACGCCTGATTGACGAGGGCGAATGAGTAGGCATTCTCGCCGGGGAGGCGGGCTGCCGCCACCCGGAAGTCGGGGTCCTGGGTGGTGTCCACCTCCAGCGTCTGTGAGTTGCGGGGAAACAAACGGCACATGAGCGACCAGGTGTAAAACCACGGGCGCAGGTTGAAGTCATCCGCCGGATAATCCTTGAATCCAGCGAGGCTATTCCAGAATCCCCAGCCCTTGAGGCCTTCTTTGCCATAGGAGCCCCAGGTATGCATGGCATCATCCATATCCCACGCAATCAACCCCGCTTGGCCGGCACGCATCGATTGAATCGCATAGTCCGCCATCCACACTCCGTAGGCAAACTTGAATCGGTTGGTTTGGTTGTCGCCCGAGTTACCGTCATCGATGCCCGCCTCACCCATGAAAAACGGTTTGGTAGGACCTTGCGGGTCGTTGTGATTGACCATCAGGCGGCGGGGATTCAATTCTTGGGTCTCGAGTTTGCCCTCCAGCAGGGATGGCTGCCACTGGTCCGTGCGCAGATGCGCGTAAACATGGTATTCATAGGCGCCGATATATGGGTTGAGCTCGGCATCTTTCGACAGTCGTTCGAGCCAGCCATGCCGGTCACCTGGTCCGTCGGTGCCAGCGATCATCACTTTGCCAGCCAGGCCGCTCCTTTTGAGAGCCTTGCCGAGGTTGATGACGGCGGACTTCCACTGCTCAAAATCAAATTTAATGCCGGGTGCGAGTTCCTTTGGGCAAGGTTCGTTGATAAGGTTGAAATAGCAGATGTTGGTGTAGCCGCGCTTTTCACGCAGATGGATTAAAAACGGAACGATCAGGTCATCAGACCAGCGCGGATCGGTGAGGTTGCCGTAATGCTTCAAATAGTCATCATGCAGCCACCACTCACCTAACAAAACAGGGATATTGCGGCTCTTTGCATAGTCGAGCACGTGATACATGGCCTCCATGCGCGGGGAGTCATAGTCGGCCACGATCCGGCCACCCTCCAACCGGGAATACATCCTCGCATCGTGCATGACCCGCAGGATCGACGGTCGCATGAAGTCCACCCGTTTGATCATCTCGGGCCAGTGTTTGGCCCAATTCGGATTGTCGATGTTGAGGTCGCGGCGATACCCCTCGTATTCCCATTGCACTCCGAAGCCGAGGAAGCGCATCTCGAGCACCCGGTCAGGATGGATTTGAACGACCCATGCAGGTGCGGGCCGGTCCAGCGAGATTTCGTCGGCGCGAGCCGCGAGTAGCGTGAGTGCCATCATGCCGCAGAGAGAGATCCAGCGAGCTTTAAATTGGGTATAATCGAGTGTCATAGAGCAAGTGCCAGCGTCAGCATCGCCATGGTAATCATTTTACGGATGCCGACAATTGAGATTCATGCAATGGCTGCGGTGATTTGTGAAATTAGGAAAAATTCCAAGCAAGCGGCCTTTCTACAGACGCGCTCGCAGTCCACGCCGAGGAGTGAGCCTAGCGGAAAAGTGCGGGACGGCTTTCCTGGCGTGTCGCCTGAAGCTCAGGAAACAAGGCACCCGTGCGCCCCTTCAGCCACTCCAGGGACTCGGGGCGAAGCGGGATTTTCAAAACATCGTTGCTGGTCTTGCTGGTCTTGCTGGTCTTGCTGGCCAGGATCTGAATGCGACCTGCCACGATGTTGTCCGAGGTGAGCCGAAGCAGGTTACCTTGCCGCAATCCGGTTTGAGCGCCCAGGAGGATCAGGCCGTACCATTCCGGCGTGGGTGCGTGAGCCAGCAGCAAACGCACCTCCTCCGCAGTGAATTCCACCCGCTTGATGCTGTCACCCAAGGGCCTGCCCTTGACCGGCTTTGCGGGATTCTTGGTGATGATGTCCTTTTGGACGGCACTTTCGAGAATCCTTCGGATAGCGCCGAAAAGGTAATTCACGGTCTTGCCCTTCCTTGTTTCCGCCATCGTGGTCTGCACCCGCTCCATGTCGGCGACGGTGATCTGGCGCAGAGGACCATCGGCTTTGGACCCGAGGATGGCGCAGGCCGCCTTGACTGCATCGCTGTACGCCCGCCACATAGTCGCCGCCGTGTCCTTCTCCTTGATGTCCAACCACTCCCCAGCGAAACGTCTGAAGCTCGATCCGGTATCACTGGGATTGGCTGCCTGATGCATCAACCTGATGAGTTCCTCGGCACGCTGGAGGGTCAGGCGGCCCTGTTGCGATTCCAGCGCAGC
>CAIQXC010000209.1 GCA_903875675.1 Akkermansiaceae bacterium | reverse complement strand
TTCGGTGTATGCGCCGGACGTGTTCGTCAACGAGTTCAGCACGCGCGCCCTCAGCAACCCCTTCTTTCGTGGCATCGGCGGTAGCCCCACCAATCCGGGGATCACCACTTTCATAGATGGCGTGCCGCAGTTGAACGCGTATTCGTCGAGCATCGAGTTGATTGACGTGGACCAAGTTGAATTTGTGCGCGGACCGCAGGGTGCGCTGTTCGGTCGCAACACCTTGGGCGGCCTGATCAATGTCACCAGCCGGCGACCGTCGATGACCGATTTGGCGGCAGGTTTCGATACCGAATTCGGAAACTATAACTTCGTTGACGAGCGGCTGAGGGTTTCCGGCCCGATTGTCAAGGACCAGCTTGGCTTCAGCTTCGCCGGCGGCTATTCCGCCCGCGACGGCTTCACCGTGAATGATGTCACCGGGCACGATCTGGACAGCCGTGAGGGCTGTTTCGGCAAGGCTCAGTTGTTATGGAAGCCCGCGACGGATTGGGAAGCGCGCTTGATCGTGACCGGCGAGTCCGACCGCGACGGCGACTATGCGCTCGGCGATTTGAACTACATCCGCGCCCATCCGCACCATGTCCAACGCGACTTCGAGGGATACACGCACCGCGACATCTTCGCGCCGACGCTGGTGCTCAGTCACTCCGGGCAGACCGTGGATTTTTCGATGATCACCGGACTGGTGTGGTGGAAGACCGATGATCACACCGCCCTCAGCTATGTTCCCACGCCGGCTCCGATAGGCACGCGCAACGACAGCCAACGGAACCTGCAGTTCACCGAGGAACTGCGCTTCGCCTCGGCGAAGGACGCGCCGCTGGTACTCTCCCGTGATTTCAAGCTCAAATGGCAGGCGGGCGTGTCCATGTTCACCCAGAATTATGAACAGGATGCCGTGAACCACTACAATTTCGGCGTGCTCTATCAACCCGGCAGCTTCTTTCCGGGATTCCCCACGACTTATTCGCCGGCGAACAGCCAGCACGCGCCGCAATCATCGCTCGACGACATCGGTGTGGGCGCATACGCCCAAGCCACTTTGACGGCGTGGGAAAAACTTGATTTCACCCTCGGCTTGCGCGGTGACCATGAAAGCAAATCCGCTGACATGAATACCTACTTCGCGACACCCGACCCGTTGCTCGGCCCATCCACACACGTGAGGGCGAGCGATGATTTTTCCACTCTGACACCGCAATTCGCAGTCGCTTACCACATCACGCCCGACGATACCGTCTATGCAACCATCAGCCGGGGTTACAGGGCGGGCGGATTCAATCCGATTTCCCCGGCGGGTGCCGAAGCCTACGATCCCGAAACCAGTTGGAATTATGAGATCGGAGCGAAGACGTCGTGGTTTGACAACCGGCTTTCGGTGAATCTGAGTGCATACTATATTCGTTGGGACGAGATGCAACTCAACCAGCCCACCGGAATGGGCTACAACTATTACATCACCAATGCCGGCGCCGCCGAAAGCATGGGCGTCGAACTGGAATTGAAAGCGCACCCGGTCAAGGGCCTGGACCTCTTCGGCAGCCTCGGAATTACGGACGCCGAATTCCTCAACGGGGCTTCCACCACCTGGAACCACACGGTCACCCCCGTCGGCGGCAACCATCTGATTTACACCCCTTGTTATACCGCCAACTGTGGCACCCAGTATTCATACGAAGTCTCGGATGAGATGACGGTTTACGCCCGTGCCGAAATCACGGCCTACGGCCGATACTACTACGATGCGGTGAACAATGCCTCCCAAGGCGCCTACAGCCTGGCGAATTTCAGCGCTGGCGTGCGTGGCAAAAACTGGTTCGCCGAAGGCTGGGTCCACAATGCCTTCGACACCAACTACGTGCCGATAGCCCTCGAATGGAGTCCCGGCAGCATGCTCGGCGAAAGCGGTGCGCCACTCACTTTCGGCGTTCGTGCGGGAGTGACATTCTGATTACGCATTGGCATTGCCCGTTGATTCATGCCAATGGCGGTTGATACGTTCGGAACTGGGACAATCCTCCTCGATCACGCCGTTGGCCAGCACGACAAAGCGGTTGCATACCAGACAGGCGAATCCAACATCATGGGTTGCGATCAGCATGGCGGTGTCCAACGAGGCAAGCAATCGCGCCGTCTCCTTCCTGCCAACAGGATCAAGGGCTGCGGATGGTTCGTCCAACAACAGGAGCGGGGGATTTGAGACGAGCGCACCGGCCAGGGCGACGCGCTGCAGTTCGCCGTGTGACAAACGATGCGGCGAGCGGGTGGCAAGGGTTTCGATACCCAGCGATTTCATGATCGGCAACACCCGCTGTTGTGCCTCCTCCCGGAGAATGCCCCGGCATTCCAGGGTGAAGGATATGTCATCCAGCACGTTTGGGAAAAGAATCTGGTCATCGGGAATGCCGAACAGGAAGCCGACGTTATCGCGGATCGGGCGTTCGGTCGCTCGTGACAGTTCAACATCACATACCGAAATGCAACCCTCAAAGGGAACCAGGCCGACCGCCGAATAAAGCAGCGTTGTTTTTCCGGAGCCATTGAGACCCAGCAGCGCCACCTTCTCCCCGGGCGCGATGTCCAGCGAGATTCCCCTCAGGACAAACGGATCTTCCGGGCGGTAGCGCACGGAGACATTGCGGAATGACAGGGCGGATTCCATCAGACAGGCAACCAGCGGATTGATATGCCTGCTCCCAATGCGAGCAAGGCGGTTGTCACGGCGAACCCATCCATCAGCGAAATGCTGGCAGGTGATGACCGGGTGAAGGACTCAAAGCCCCGGAGGTCCATCGCGGCGGCAATGCGGTCGGCGCGATTCATGATGCGCAGCAACCAAATGGTGGGCACTGCCGGAAGAAACCTCAGTTTGGGAGTGAATCCCGATGGTAATCCGCGGATTCGCACCGCGACTGAGATGCGTTGCGATTCATTCGCCAACATGGCCGTCTGATGAGCGATCTGCATGAGAAGGTTTTTGATGATATGCGGGATTGGCAAGGGGCCAAGGGCCGCGCCAAAATCTGCCAGGTCAAGAACCGCCATCGTCGCTGCGCAGACAAACACGCAACAGGTACCGCGGAGGCTCATTGCCAGTGGGATTTGCGCCGCATCCAACCATGGGTTGCCGCAGATGGGCCCTGCGGCTTCCAGCCAGGGCGTGAGAAGGAATAAGGGCAGAAACAGCGCGATGGAATAGATGAACATTGCGAGCAGCCGTTTGCCCGGAAGGCCGCAAAGCGCCACCCAACCGATGGCCGCTCCGCTGCCGATGCAGATGCCCGGCAGTGATGGTATCGGCGCAACAAGACAAGTGGCGAAGACGAGTGTCCCGCAGGCCAGTCGTGCGGATGGTGACAGGCGTCGCATGCGGGCACTGCCGGTGCCCCATAAATCGGGTAAGGACGTCACCGTGTTATCCGGGTTTGCGTGCGGTTATCAAATAGCGGCTATCATCATCGGTCATGGTGATGACGCGGAACCCATGCATTTCGAGGAGTTTGGCGGTTTCGCAAGCGGGAATCAGTATGTCATGATGCACGGAAGGATGAGCCTGCGCATGGATGCGGTTGACCTCCGACCGGGAGATCAAATGCAGGATATGCAGGGCACCTCCGGTACGCAATACCCGGCGGAATTCCCGGATGACCGCTGCCGGATCATGGAAATGGGGCCATGAGGAGAAGCATATCACATGGTCCACCGTGCCATCGTCCAGCGGCAGTTGGTCGGCCGTCCCGCAATGCCAGGCGACTCGCGGGTCGGTCACTTTGCGCCGCGCCAGGTCGAGCATTTTTTCCGAGATGTCAACGGCGACGATTCTCCCGCACGGGCCAAGCGTTCCGTTGAGCAGTGAAACCGTGAGATTCCCCGTGCCACACCCGGCATCCACCACCGTGGCATCTGGGTCGATTCCGAACATAGCGAGACTGGCATCCAAATTGCATGCCAGTTCCCGCAGATCGTGCCAACCATCCCATTGGTTGGCGATCATGTCAAAGAACTCGATTCGTGGATTGGCGGCGGTGTTACTTGTCATTGTTTGGATTTCCCATGGGTGTTTTCAAATGATCTGCGGACAACTTCACGATTGCGGGGATCACCACAAGCATGAGAATCATGCCGGGCCATCCGCTCAGGAATGATATTCCCGCAACAAATGTGGCCGGCAGTTTCATGCAACCTGCAACCAGATACATGAGCCCCGCATTGATGATCCTGCCGAAAACCAACGCGGGAATCAGGATCACCAAAGCGGGGGAGCGAGGAAAAATCCAGCGGCAAATGCCTATCATCATGGCCATGGCGGCCAGTTCCACCGACATCACCGGTGCAATTGGCGGATAGAATGGCGGCATGCCCGTGGCCGCTCCCGAGATGAGCGGAACCAGCACGGCGGTCAGGGCCGCCATGCCGGGGCGGACAAAGAAGGCCAACGCCACCAGCGGCAGGTACATCGGCATGAACATGTGCCCCAGATGAATGAGATGAAACAGCACCGGCAACAGCAGGGCCGCCGCTCCGAATAGTCCGCTGTAAGCAAGTTCTCGATTTCTCATTTCAGTCCGCTCCCCGGGTTTGCCGCACGCTGCTAGAATTCTTGAAAGAGCAAATATGTTGTAGTTGGGTCAAGTATTCAGTCTGGTTTCTGGTTTCTGGTCTCTGGTGTCCGAGGCGAAGGCGCGTTAGAATGTGAACCGGATGCCCGTCATACAATTGATGCCGGGCATCGGGTAGCCGGGTTTCTGTTCGTAGGAGACATTGCCGAGATTCTGGCCGGCGATGAAGATCTGACCGCGACTTCCTGACCAGGCTCCAAAATCATAACTGAGCTTTGCGTTCAGCAGGATGTAGGGATCGAGTTGGGTGGTGTTGATCGCCTGGAAATCCCGATTCCGGGACAGTGCGGTCTGGGAACCGACATACTGGCTGTCCACGCACAACTGCCAATGTTCGAGGAAGCGGAATGTCACGCCGGCGCTGGCACTCCACTCGGGTGTGTAGGGCAGGTCGCCGGGATCGGCTTGCAGCAGCGTCAATCCGCCGAATAACGAGAGATTTTCAATGGGAGTGACCGTGAGCGTGGTCTCAATGCCTTCGGTGCGGTAGTCGCCAATGTTTTTCCAGACCGGCGGAAACGGCGGGTACACCATGACGATGCGGTTCTGACCCTGATTCTCGAACAGGTTCACGTCGAGCTTGGCGCAGGTGCCGAATCTCTGGCTGACACCCACTTCATAATGGTCCATGGTTTCCGCCTGCAAGTCATCGGCAAGGTTGTTGCCGGGCGGAAAGGCCTTGACGAAGATGCCGGGATAGTTGATCCCGCGTGCGTAGGACGCATGGAAGGTCGTGTCCTTGCCAAGACCGAACACCAGTCCCGCTTGCGGTGCGGTTTCAGCGGCGAAGACACTGTGATCGAAGTAGCGGACCCCTGCCGAGGGCAGCAGATATATCTCATGCCCCAGATCCCATTTCTGGCTGACCGAGACATACGGGGAAACGATGCGGAATGTCTCACGAGGGAAGTTCGTGCGGGTGGCTGGGGTTTCATCGTGATAGCCCGCGCTGATGAAATCCAGATCCACGCCCGCCATGACCTCGCCGCCATGCCACGGTTTGAATGTCTCGCGGGTCTTGACACCGTAATTGTCGTAATCGGTAACCGTGGTCTCGTCGTTCAGTTTGGTGGCGGAGTCGTATTGACCCACCCAGTTCAGCGTACCATGATTCCAATACGGTTTGATATACCCTTCCGCCTGGTCGTAATGATTGGACAGGGTGGCGATGACCAAAGTGTCATCGTCATTGAACTGCCCGTTCTTGTAAACCTGCGACGCTGGCACCAGATCGGCCGACGGCCCGGGATCCTCGGCCCAGTTGTTGGTGCGATTGACCAACACGCGAGCGTCCCAATGCTCATTGAAAGCATATCCCACCTGCCCGAAGTAGTTCTGCAATTCACCGCTCGCGTTGTCGCGATGGCCGTCGGATGAACGGTAACTCTGGCCGAAATAGTAATCCCAATCGCCCACCTTGCCGCCATGATCGATGGTCTCAACCAGTGTGTTGTACGACCCGTAAGCGGTTTCGTAACTCGTGTGGTAGCCGGGTTCGGTCTGGCGTTTGGAAATCAAATCCACCACGCCAAACGCCATGTTGCCGTAAAGGATCGGCTGCGCGCCCTTGTAAACATCGATGCGCTGCGCGATGTCCACACTCAGCATGTCCAGCAGCGGATGCCCCCACAGACCGTTGTATATGGCAATGCCGTCAATCGCGGTCTGGATTTCCGCGCCAGGCCGTGAAGCCCCCATGCCGCGGATGAAGATGGCCCCGCCTTCGCCGCCGCCAAAACTGCCGACCGGATTGTGATGCGAAACCACCACACCCGGTGTCTCGCGCAACGCCGATTGCAAATCCTGGGCGTTGAGGTCCTCGATCTGCTGCTCGCTGACGCTTGTCACCGCGCTGCCCTGGCGATTCACCGAGTTATCCTCGATGATCGGCGTGCCCACGACCACGACTTCCGGCAGGCGGGTGACGGTATTCATGGCGGAATCCGCCCACACGACTGGCGACAAAACACTGATGAAAAACAACAGGGAAAGCGGGGATGTTTGCATGTGAACGGTCCGTTGGTTGGTGTTCCGTGTGTTAAGAACGCTCAAATCGTAACACTCGACGCCCGGGTGCCAAGCCGAAAATCCGGAGTGAGCCGCATTTTTCTTGGGAGGGGTAGCGGCCTCAGGGGCAGTCGGAAACCCATCCGGCGCTGGTCATCAGGGCAGGCATGTGCCGGTGGTTCCGGCGGCAAACGAGACGTGCTTGAGGCCCTTGACGGCCTTCAGGCCTTTGACGATGGTGTCGATCACTTTCGGCTTTCCGCGCACGGCGACGATCTCCATGCAGTTGTCGTGGTCGAGGTGGATGTGCTGGGTCGAGATGATCGCGTCGTGGCTGTCATGCTGCACGTCGGTGAGTTTCTGCTGGATGTCGCGCTTGTGATGGTCGTAAACGAGCACAATGGCGCCGACGACTTCCTTGCCTTCCTGCCATTCTCCGCGCACCAGAGCGTCACGGATCAAGTCGCCCACCGCTTTGGACCGGGTGGGACAGCGTTCGGCCGTGATTTTCCGGTCGAACTTATCAACTAGATCCTTTTCGAGTGAGACACTAAAGCGAACGATTGCCATGATGGGTGATTGAAGGATGGAAAAGCGGCGATGTTGTTCAGGTTCGAGGTTGCCGGAGCCCCCCATGGGAACCCGCGCCCGCCCACGCCAAGGAGCGATCCGTATCCCAGTCATGAGTCGAAAAGGCGCTGCTGTTTCCGTTCACGCGAATGGCTATGACAGATCCTGATGGGCAGGCCAAGTCCAAAGCAGCACCTTTGCGGTGATCATGGGTTTCCTGTTCGCTACCCTCCTTGATTGAACGTGCGTACCCATGTTCCGAACCATGAATGCCCGACCCTCGCGGTCCAAAACCCGAGTTCACATGCCGGGATTCGGTCGTCCGTCGCAGGTGGCGTCGATGAACACCGCGGGTGCAGGTATTGGATCAGCACGCCCCTGAGATTGCGGTGGCTGCCCGGAAAACCTTCGCTGCACGTCAGAAGCTGCCGGATGTTCCAGCGACTCCGGCAATTGCTGCCAAAAAGGCGGCCCAGACATCAGGGCATGGCAAACCGTCTGGTGGAGGTCTACCCGGAAGTCTGGGATGAAATACACCCGCCCGGGTTGAGGAACCGGAATGGTCAACAACCGAACGGACACGACACTTGCCGAACAGTGAGTAGGCAGGGTAGCCTTGGCCTCATGAAAGCTGTAGACTGCATGTTGGTATTGAAAGCGCTGGGTGAAATGAATCGCCTGCGCATCATGCGCCTGTTGATGAGTCGTGAGCTTGACGTCAACACGATTGCAGGGCGCCTGGGACTCACGAAATACAACGTATCGAAACATCTGCGCATTCTCAAGGAGGCCGGCCTGCTGGAAATGCGGAAAGATGGCAAACAACGCCTTTATGGAGTCGTGACCCACTTGAAGGACAAACTGGCTGCCAACGGAAACATTCTCGAATTGGGCTGCTGCACGTTCCGCTTTGACAAGTTTCCAAAGTAGCATTGTGGGAAGAGGCGAAAAATCTCTTGCATGCAACGGCTTACGTATGCACGCTTGCGCATACGTTCCCTGTAACAAGCGCCAACCAATCAAAGGAAATGACATTACACGACACAAAGACCCGCAACATCATGACAGGGGGATTCCTCGATGCCGGCAAGACTAACGCCGTGGGCAAGCTCTCAAAAAGGTTGTCCGGCCAAGGTGTCCGGGCTGGACTCATGCCAATCACGTAGGATTTCCGGCAAGATGAGATCCAATCGGGAATTTATTGGCGAAGCGTTGGGCACGTATGTGCTGGTGCTGTTCGGGTGTGGATCTGTCGCGGTCTCCGTCCTTTTTGATGCTCACCAAGGGCTGATGCAGGTGGCCATGGCTTGGGGAATAGGGGTGATGCTGGCGATTTATCTCACCCGACATTTGTCATGCGCCCACCTTAACCCCGCCGTCAGTTTGGCGATGGTCGTCAGCGGCCGCATGTCCGCAAGGAGGCTGCCGGTGTATTTTGGTGCCCAGCTTGCCGGTGCCATCCTTGCCGGGCTGACCTTGTATGCGATGTTTGCCCCTTCCATTGCCGCTTACGAAAATGCTCATGGTATCGTTCGAGGCACGTCGGCATCCATCAAGACCGCCATGATGTTCGGGGAGTTCTATTCGAATCCAGGGTCCAAGGCCGTGGTTTCGCTGCCATTGGCAATCGGCGTTGAAGCGTTTGGCACATTTCTGTTAGTCCTGATGGTTTTCGCGCTGACGGAGGGATGCAATGTCGGTCGCCCGAATGATGCTTTGGCACCCGTGTTCATTGGTTTGACAGTTACTTCGATCATCTGCCTCATCGCGCCATTGACCCAGGCCGGTCTGAACCCGGCACGCGATCTTGGCCCCCGCTTGGTGGCTTGGCTTACGGGATGGGGTGACGCGGCGTTTCCAGACCGCGTCGGTGGGTTCCTGCATGTTTATGTGTTTGCTCCTTTAATCGGCGGGGTATCGGCCTCGCTCTTTTTCGTTCGAGTGTTGGAACCGGCGATGAAACATCCGGCCAACCGCTGCGAATGCCAACCCGACCAACCCGGTTCAACCAAACAAGACACACTATGAAAACACGATTGATCCTTGTGGGCGGCTTCCTTGGTGCCGGGAAAACGACCTTGCTTTGGGAGGCAGCCCAGAGGCTGGCAAGCCGTGGCCTGCGGGTCGGACTGATCACGAATGACCAGGCACCCGATCTTGTCGATACCGCGTTCCTTGCACGCGGTGGCGTCAAGGTGGCAGAAGTCAACGGCAGTTGCTTTTGCTGTAATTTCCAAGGCTTGCTTGACGCCATGTCCAAAGTCCGTGCGGCAGCGGAAGCCGATGTGCTGATTGCCGAGCCGGTTGGCAGTTGCACGGACCTGTCAGCTACCATTGTGCAACCCCTGAAGGATCATTTCAGGCGCGAACTTGTGGTGTCTCCCCTGTCGGTCATGGTTGACCCCTTGCGGCTTGCCGACATCCTGGATGGCGGCACCTCTGGATTGCATCCCAGCGCGGCATACATCCTGCGCAAACAGATGGAAGAAGCCGACCTCGTTGTCATTAGCAAGTCGGATCTTCTGACCCCTTCCGAACTTGAGTCGCTCAAGACCCGGCTGGCTCAGGCCTTTCCCGGTGTGGAGACCACCACCATCAGCGCCAAGACCGGCGACGGGCTGGATGCGTGGTTGGATGCGGTCACCACGCAATCCGAACCCGGACGGCGCATTGCCGATGTGGATTACGATATTTACGCGGAAGGCGAGGCCGTCCTTGGGTGGCTGAATGCCACCTTCATGCTGCGTGGGGAACAGACGGAATGGAACCTTTTTGCCGAAAGGCTCTTGATGGGGTTGGGCCAACGTTTTGACGACATGGGCGTATCGGTCGGTCACGTCAAACTCATGATCGAATCGGGCGATAGTTTTCTTATAGGCAACCTGACCGGCAAAGGTGACACGCTCAGCATTCGTGGTTTGGCAGGAACCAGTGCCACAGCCCGGTTGACACTCAACGCCCGCGTCCAGATGGAACCGGAGACCCTGGGGGGAATCGTGCGCGAGGTGGTAGCCACGGCAAGCCAGGGGTGTATTACGGTAACTCCGCTGGCATGGCGTTGTTTGAGTCCGGGGCGCCCCAATCCGACTCATCGGTATGACCATGTGATTGCATCGCAGGAGTCTTGATGCAGCACCTCACCTCCCGCCTATATTGCCCAGGCAGCCAAAAGCTCCGAGGCAGCAGTCCTGATCTCAACAGATAGGCCTGTGTGGGGCACGTTCCCAACATGAATGCCCGTGCTTTACGGTCCAAAACCAGAGTTCACACGCTGGGATTCGGCCGTCTGTGCCTGACTTTACGGTCAAAGAAATTTCGGTTCAGTGATACAGGGGAAACCATACTCCTATAAGGGTTATCCTGAGAATTGAAGATTTTAGGGGTGGGGCTTTCAGTCGTCGTCGACGCTTTCCGGCTGCGGATTGGCATTTAGCGCTTGCCCCTGAAATATCCTTTCTGCCACCGGTCGGTCCAGTCGTCTGACTTGGACTCTTCCTCATCTTCTTCTTCAGGGTCCCACTCCGCGAACAAGATAGTCAGCAATCTCCCGTAGTTTCCGAGCCCAACGATGTCCTCTTCGGCTTCAATGGCGGGAGCACCAGGAAACCAAGCGTTCAAGAGGCTACCGTCTTCGGAAATATCGCAGGTGGTGATCCACTTATCGTCGCGGCATCGCGCCGAGGAGGGCGTTCCAGACGGAAGCGGATCACCACGTTTGAGCCATGTAACGCCTTGGATGCTCCTGAATGACTCCGATGCCGACATGAATTCGACCCTACCCTGGTAAGATACGACCGCTGCAACGCATTCGCTTGTGTGGTCACAGAACTTTATTGTCGAGGCGAGGAGGGAACTCTGACAGTTCTCCGAAATGGCTTTGATTGATTCGAAACCGGGCCGTTTTGACCTGATCTCGGCTTCAATGAGCTTCCACGGCATCAATAGCTCTGCGGCAAACGTATCCGCTTCCTCCTCGTAGGGATCGGTAGAGATATAACCCGCTTTGGAGTAGTGTCGGCCAGTCGCAAGCAGCGCTTCGAAATGGCCAGGCAGAAGGTAATGGCCAAGCTCGTGGCTGATGGTAAAATTCTGAAAACCGACGCTTCTGATTGAGGTCGAATAGGCGATAGCGAAGCTGCTTCCTACACTCATCAGGCACCCTGAGATGTCGCGATCTCCGAAATCGAAGGGATGTACCTCAATATCGAACGCTTTGGCAAGAGCCTTCGGATCGACAGGAAGAGACATCATGCCTCGCTCAGCCAAGGTGGATCGGGCCAGGTTTTGAATCTGAATACGCTTTGAGCGATTAACCATTGCCGTCGACTTTCTTGGCTTCCTCCTTCTCCTTCAGAGCTTTCGCCATTGTTTCAAGGAATTCAAAGCTCTCGTCCGATAGATTTTCGGCATGGCGGAAAAGCTGTCGAGCGCGAGGCACGGCGGCCAACCCTTGTCCGTGCTGCTCTTCGTCAATGCGTCCTAGTAGGTAGTCCACGCTGATGTTCAGGGCGTCCGAGAGGCGTTTCAGGTTTTCAAACGACGGAGCACGATTCCCGGTTTCGAAGTGTGAAATCGCTGCTGGCTGTAGGCCGGCCTTTGTGGCGAGTTCTGCTTGGCTTAGGTTTCGTCTTTCTCTCGCGGTGCGGAGACGGTCTTTAAAAAGTGGAGGCATAAAAAAAAGGCTTGTCAGGGACGCTACGATTTCGTATTGGTCTTCGTGTCGCCACCGTAGTGGCGTTTTCTTCGGCCGGACGCTATACGAAAACGGCATCTCCCGGCAACCACAATCGTATTACCATGAACACCACCAATAAAACTGAAGCCACCGGCGGGTTGGATGCCCGCTGGTTTGCCCTCGCAAACGACATCACCTTCCTCTCGCCCGACTCGCGAGTGAAGGCGCGTGTGATCAAAGCACAAACCGGAATTCCCCAAGGCCATGTTCTGGTGCGGGATTACGACTCCCCGAACGACACATTGATCGACGATGATGAAATCGTCGATCTGAAAGGGGGGAACGTATTCTTCTCACTAGAGCGGAACCACTGCCGGTCCGGCACGCCCACGGGTCAGCCGAAACTCGCCTGGTTGGTGGATGATCGACCGGAACTCACTGTTCTGCCCAATCAGACCGGACAGTCGCTACTGGACCTGTTCGGGCTACCTATTGGGTCGCCCCTGTTCCGCGACTATGAGTCCCCCCTCGATCAGCCAATTCAGGCCGGCGACGCGCTGGTGTTTGGTGACGGACCGGTCTTTTACACCCGCAGTAGGGTGTGCGAGTTGACCGAAATCACGATCTTTGTGAACACGGAGCCAAAGAAAGTCCGGCAGACCCACATCACCTACGAGGAGGTGCTGCGATTGGCTTTTGAAACTCCGCCTGTGGGCACCGATGTCCACTTCACCGTCGATTACCGAAAGGGGCCGCCTGAGAACCCTTCTGGAGTTCTCGTCGAGGGTAGTAAACAAATCAAATTGAAGGAAGGAATGCGCTTCGATGTCACAGCGAACGATAGATCTTAATCCTGAGTTGAAGCGCCTCCGCGACGAAGGCTTCAACGTCTATATGGTTGGCGCATACCTTGTCGTGGATGACGTCCCGTATGTAGGCTCGGACGGCACGGTCAAGATCGGCAGATTGGTCACCGACCTGCCGCTCTCCGGCGACCTTATCAGCGGCATGGGAACCCATGTGGTCCACTTCTGCGGCGACTATCCCTGCGACCAGCATGGGCAGCCCCTCGTGCAACTACGGCACCAGAGCCAGAACACTGAGCTCCACCCACAACTGTTGGTGAATCACTCGTTCTCCAGCAAGCCGAACGGAACCAACGGGTACGCCAACTACTACGACAAGATCAAGTCTTACGTGCTCAAGGTGTCAGGGCCTGCGAAGCAGTTGGATCCTTCCTACGATGCTCGCACATTCCCGCCATTTTTGGCGGCAGAGGAGGATTCCGTCTTCTGCTACGTGGACACCGCCTCGAGCCGCGCCGGCATAAGCGCACTTGCGGCACGTCTGGCGATTCCTCCTGAGTAAGTCGCTGTAATCCGTTGATTATCAATGCTTGAAATTTGAGGCTTTTCACAATTTTTCAGATGAGTCATGCGGCGACTTACTCTCCAACTCTATCCGCCCACCCGGCGGTTGCTGCTCGCATGGCAATCATCGGCTTGGGTGGAACTGGATCGTATGTGCTGGACCTCGTGGCGAAAACGCCGATAGCAGAAATTCACCTCTTCGACGCCGACATTTTTTCCAACCATAACGCTTTTCGGGCGCCGGGTGCAGCCTCCTTCGAAGAGCTAATGTCGAAGCCGACGAAGGTAGAGTATTTCCGAGGAAAATACTCCAAGATCCGGCGGCAAATCTATGCGCACCCAGAGAAGCTCACCGAGGTCAACGTCCACGAACTGGAGTCGATGAACTTCGTCTTCCTATGCTTGGATCATGGCCCGACAAAGCGCCTGCTGGTCCAGAAATTGGAGGAATATGGCATCCCCTTCATCGACGTGGGCATGGGGCTGAACCTCACTTCTGAAGGGAAGCTCTTCGGCTCGCTTCAAGTGACGACCAGCACCCCAGAAATGCGAAGCCACATCACGGAATCGAACCGCATCTCTTTCGGGGAGCCGGAGGGCGAG
>CAIQXC010000208.1 GCA_903875675.1 Akkermansiaceae bacterium | reverse complement strand
GCCATATAGGCCGGGCTTTCAGCCCTCGAATATCATGATGGCGCGTGACCTTGGGCGTTGCCCAAGGCTGGCATAGGATGGGCCGTTGGCCCGGAAATCCAAGCCCGGAAAAATTGTGCCTATTCCATTTCCTCCGAGATCAGGAACTGTGTGTGTCTTCAAGATAGGGCGGCTCGCACACGGTTGCTGAAGTTGGAACGCGCCGGACACATCCGACTGCCTCTGCGTCGCGGCCCATCACATAGCAGGATACGCGCAGTTGAAGATTGGTTATGCGTGGATTATGATAGGATACGCGTAGCTAATTGGCGAATTTGCGGATTATCTCCAACTTTGCAATGAACCATTGCCATGATACTGGCATCAGACAATCCAATCCCTAACCGGAATACCACATGCAAGCCCATCCCTGCTCCGTCGTTTTCATCGCTCTGACCCTCGGCAGTGCCGTGGCTGGCACGAGCGCCAATTACACCACCAGCCCGCAGGCGATCGATGCCGGTGGCCAGCGCGCGGCCAGGTCGAACTACACGGCCGACGGCAGTCTGGGCGGGGTGGCCGGGATCTCTGCGGTCATCCCACCGGATGCTATCGCTAAACAAGGGTACCTCGCCGGCACCGTGCCTAGCGACCCCGCCTCGCACTTCAGCTTGCACATCGACCCGGTGCCCGGCGCCCCGCAACAAAATCCCTGGTGTTCGGCCCCCTCGCGGCGGGACGCAACTACACGGTCCTAACCACCACAACCATGGAAGACACCTCTCGCTGGCAAGTGCTCTCCGGTGCCAGCGCCATCGACAACGGCAACACCCGATCTAACGACCATGACAATGAATCCATCCGGCCCACACACCCATCGCATGCAAAACCCCAGCTTCCTCCTCCACCTCCGAATGGCCTATGGCCACAACATCATGAAAACAAAAATACGATCCATTCTTATAGTGGCCATTGGGTGCATGGGCGCCAGCCTTCCTGCGGCGGAAATGAGATTCTCGGGACATTGTGACACGAGCGTCTTGGGCCCGTACTGGTATCATTCACTTCTATTTGGCGACTTGTATGCATGGATAAGCATTGACCGGGGATATGGGAATATTGGCGGTTCGGCCGGATTTGAGTCGCTCCAAAATGCGGGGCCCCTTACCTTTACCGTGGGTTCGGAGCTGTTGCAAGATGTTCACGGCTCGCCGTTGCTGCCGCTCATTGTGGTCGAAAATTACTCTGAAACGAGCTTTTCCATTTCAGGGACAAATATCTCCCTCACAGGCAAATTACTATATCTAAATATCAACACGGACACCACCTCGGATCAGGCTATTGGAGATGGCGTTGTGATTGTCAGTGGGAGACCGGGTGATCCTCTTTATGAGGACATCCGCACACTGACGGGAGGCAGCATGGAGTTAAATATGGCAGTCGATAATTTCCAGCCGGTTAAGTGGAATGTGGATTCTGCCGAATATTTGACAACCGGGAGATTCTATGTTAGTGCTGTACCCGGGACCGTGACCTATCCGGCATGGTTATCCCGCCTGATACCCGATGCCGGGCAATGGGGCCCCCTGGATGATCCGGATCATGATGGCATTTGTAATTTGATGGAATTCATGGAGGACACGGATCCTTCCCATCCGGATGGTAGCAGCTCTCCGAGTATATCTATCATGACGGCTGCTGGGCAAGACTATCCTTGCGTGACGTTCCGACGCAGGACCAGCGCGTTTTCAGGTGGAGCTACCTTGGTGGCTCTGGCATCGACTGGAATTGATGGCTCCGGCCCGCTGGATGTGGTGGAAGTGTCAGCCACACCCAACGCCATCGGGACGGTCGAGACGGTCATTGCCAGATCCACCAGGCCAACTGCGAATGCAGCCCATCAGTTTTTCCGTTTGCAAGCCTCGTTGCCCGGCCTGTAAGCCCATGGATGATTCCAATATTGAAAAACCACATGTCTCTATGAATGCGAGATACTTGGTCACCATTGCCGCTTGGTTGAGCAGCGTGGGGTTGGCGGCCGCTCAAAGCGATGCTGAGCTAGTGCCAATGCGACTTGCGTGGGTCCATTAGACACGATTATCGGTAGCAGCCCGAATGTGAGAATCAACAAGTAATCACGATTATGCATTTGATCATTCAGGAAGGTGTCCTGAACTTGCTTAACGACGCAGCAATCTTGTAGCGGCGTGTCTGTGACCGCCGATGGCCAATGAAGTGCCCCTTG
>CAIQXC010000207.1 GCA_903875675.1 Akkermansiaceae bacterium | reverse complement strand
TCAGCAACTGGCTGGGCAACGGCCAGGGCAGTGGCAGCATGGAGACTGGAGCCTACACGCTCAACGGTGCCACTAGCGGAATCATCAATGTAAACCCTGGTGCCGCAGTTTATATCCCAAGCGAAAACGAGTGGTACAAAGCGGCCTATTACAATGGAGCCAACTCGACCTACTCGCTCTATCCCAACGGGCAGAATACGATTACTCAGGCGGATGCGAACTATGATCCAGCCGCCACGGGACTGGTCAATGTCAATTATGGCACTCCGAGTTCTTGCGGTGCCTATGGGATGGGCGGGAATGTCTGGCAGTGGAACGACACAAGGCAAAGTGCAACGATTCGGCAATAGGTGCTTGTATTCATCTGCTGGATCAACGATTCGAAGAATCGTCCCTATTCGTCGGGCTTCTTGGTTTCGGGCGCAGCGGAGCCGATTCTTCTGGCCTGAATTGAAGCGCCGCCGTTGCGGGTAAACTTCTCGACAGCACCCACATTGCCCTCCACGACCCAGTAGTTGATATCTGCAATGCCTAGATTCTTCGGGTCGTCAATATCACTGACGAGCGTCTGCCAGTTGTTGTGGGCGTCCGTCTGTCCCGGACCCGGTTGTTCGGTGTTCATTTGCCCGATAGAAAACCCATGCTTGCCCGAAACGGCAATGTGATGGGTGTTGCGGTATGTGCCAACCCGGCCAAAGCGGGATGCGTGATAGGCTCCTTGAAACTCCAAACCGTTGATGTTCGATGCCACCACGATGTTGTCCCCATCGGTGTGCTCGTTGACCACAATACCGCTGTGATATCCAGTCACGACCACGTTGCGAAGGATCGTTAATGCAGCATTATTGCACGCAGGAGTGACCAGTCCGCTGCTTCTATGGGTTGGTTTGGAGGCTTGCACGTTATAGACGCCGGTGTTGATAAAGACGTTTTCCAATTTGCATTGAACGGCGTATTGCAGGTCGATACCACCAATGCCTGGATCGTCATATGTCCTGACATCCAGATTCTTGATCACCACGTAAACCGCCGAAAATTCCGCGTAGAGGGAATTAGGCGAACTGCTGGCTGAGATGACTGCGGGGCCTGATTTCGACAGGCACTTCACAATTGTGCCGTTATTCAGCAGCGGGAATGAGCCAATCGTTCCAAACACCGGTGCAGGTTCGCTTTCACCGGAGATTTCCACAGTGATCCAACTCGGTATCGGTTTCGATACCGGGGGAATGACGATTCCGCCTCGATAGACGCCGTCGGGTAGATACATTTGTCCACCTCCGGCTTCGATCAGTGCCCTCAGACATGCCGAAAAAGCGGCTGTATTATCCGTCTTGTCGTCAGCCACCGCTCCGAATTTGAGGACATTGAACGTTCGGGATTTTACGGTGCCATCCCTTGAGTGGTCATTTTCGCCTGCATCAACCGCTAACGCGGATCCCGCCCCAAAGCAGCCACCGATTGTGATCAAGACCATCGTCTTGCGGATCGATACAAGGTTCATATATTTCTGTGTTTGGCTCATGGGTTTGTCACTGATGCGTTCCTATTCTTACTGGGCCATGTTCACGACATCCTTCCGCCGTGATTCTGGTGTAACCTTGAAGTTCTGCATCTTTCCAGCCTTGTAAACTCCTTCCACTGTCGTGTTGAGCGGCGCGTGAAGCTTGAACGAGACGTCCCAGTTCTTGGGCCAGGCCGGCAGGACATATATCTTCCGTCCGTCGGATTGGAGTAACATGCACTGAAGAGTCGTCAAAATGTTGCAGCCGTGGTCCTGATCCGGTATCCAGTCAAAGCCCGACCACATTGCCGGAAATCGATAGGCCCGGTTGTTTCTAGAACGCAGGGCCACCTGTCGGCCAGCCTCATCACCGAGGCCGAGACAGGCAGCTTGGATGCTGTCCTGGCACCAGCCGTAGTTGATGCGGGAGAACCGCTTGTTGTATGTCGCGCGGGCCATCTCGAGGTCGGGCTTTCCGACGCCGAAGAGTCGGTAGGGAAACACGGCGTAGAGTTCTGGATTCTCGGAGGCCTTGACTGCCCCTTTCTCTGAGGCCAGCAGCAGTTTCACTCCATCCACCTCGGCAACAGGCAGCGGGGGCATTTCCTTCAGGATCCGCGCCCAGCGAGTCCGCTGCGCCTCGCTGGTGGTGCTCTGTGGTAGGGCTAACAGTCGTGGCAGAATGAAGCGCAGCCCTGCGATATCCGGCATGGGATTAGGCGTCATTGTGGCCTCCAGCGCTTGGGCGGGATAGACGATGATCTTCCCGTTAGCGTCACGCTTTGGCCAGTATTGGTCGAAAAAGGCGATGATCGGATCGGCCAGCGGCACCAGTGTGTTGCGGGCGAAATTGTCGTCCTGAGTAAAGTCATAACGATCCAGCATGAATGCTGTTAGCTCCATGCCACCGCAGAAATAGTGCCCGATGCAGGCATTGCCCGGTTCGGGTCCGGCGCTTCCCCAGCCCCAATCCCTGTTGTTAGGCATGCCCCAAAAATTCATGGTCTCCTGGAATGAAGCGGCGTTATCAAATTTGTAATATGCCTGCATGCGGGCTTTGCTCAAGGGCAGGGCGTTGAGGTACATGCGGAACCACGGGTCCATCATTTCGAAATCGCCGCTGGCGAGCATCGGCCAGTAGGATAGCCGTGTGTTCTGGAACCAGTAACTGCCGCTCCAGCAGCGCCAATCCGGATCACCGTCGGGTGTTTCGCTAGGTGCGCCAGGGGATTTTTCGACGGTGAAGATCGAGCCGTTGAATTTGATGGGTGAAGCGCCGCGTCCAGAGCAGGCATTCATATAGCGCTGCAACACATAGCCGTTAGTCACCTCCGAGGGCGGAGCCGATCCGGTATCTCGCTTGGCGACGACTTTTCCATCCACATAGATGATCCATCCGCCGGAGTTGGGCCGGTCGAGCGTCACCGCAACGTGCTGCCACTGGCCGGGTTTCAGGCAATTGTTAGCCAATAAGCTCTCCGGGCCGATAATCAAGCGCAGCGATGATCCGTTGGTATCCAAGAGGAATCCGTCAGCGTGTCCAGGCGTGCATTTGTCGAAGATTCGTCCGCTTTCACCGGGACCAGGCTTGACCCAGGCTTCCATGGTGAGACCTTTCGGCCATGTCCGGTTAGCAGGCGCGATCTCTTGCGGAATCGCCGCTGGCTGAGTCGGCGGCTTGCGGTCTAGCAGTTCCGCCGGGCTCAGCGCCCGGTCATGCATGGCAGCCTCTGCTATTTCGCCGCGGAAGCGGGTTTCACCCTTGGAATCTGCGCCCAGGGTCACGGAAAGCGCATTGACCGGGATCCCTGCACCGGCATCTTCCTCAGCAAATACCCAGCTTCGATTCCAAAATGCTTGCCACCACTTCGATGTCGTTAGGCGCGACTGTTCATCACTCACCTGCAACGCCGCCTTCTCGATCCGCTCGAGGTCTTTCTGCCAGACGTTAGGCGTCTCGGCCCGCTCCGCTAGCACACACACAGACAGTTGGTGCCGTTTGGCGGATTTGATAGATCTTAGGGCTTTGGGGCCATCGGCAACCATGTCAACGCCACGCAAGCTCGCGCCAAACGTGTGGTTGAGCAGCGGATCGGTGAATTGGCCTTTGAGCGCCTCGAGGTGTTGGACTTCCAAGCACACGGGGTAAAGGGATCGCGTGTTGCGGTGATACCAAATCACTTGTGGTTGGGCGGATGTTGCCACCACATCC
>CAIQXC010000206.1 GCA_903875675.1 Akkermansiaceae bacterium | reverse complement strand
GCCGCCACGCCGGCTTCGGTGAGCGGAATAGCCCCGGCGGCGGCGAGTTGTGATCTGAGCAACCTGCTCTCCGGCACCACCTATCATTACCGGGTGGTGGCCGTCAGTTCCGCCGGCACCGCACGGGGTGAGGACGTGGCCTTCACCACCGGCACGGCGTCGTCTCTATCGGGTCTTGCGCTGAGCCGAGGTGCGCTGTTTCCGGCATTCGCGGATTACCTAACGGATTACGCTGCTACGGTGCCGTTTGCGGCGGACAGCATCAGCGTCACGCCTATGAGTGAACATGCGGGTGCCGCCATCACGGTCAATGGCGTCGGCGTGACGTCCGGCAGCGCCAGCTCGCCCATCGATCTAACTGTTGGCGAGAATGCGATCACCATCGGGGTGACCGCGGCCGATGGCGTCAATGCGCAGACATATACCGTTAGGCTGGTGCGACTGCCGGAAACCCTCATCTTCAACTCTGCCGGCGACGTGCCACTGGTGGTCAACGGGTTCCTGGCCGCCGACAACACCGCGACCTTTGCGCTGAATTTCGCGCCGCTGGCGGGAACCAATCTAACGGTGGTTCGCAACACCGGTGGCAATCCGATCCAGGGGGTGCTCGACAATCTGGCACAGGGGCAGCGGGCGTATCTGAGCTATGGCGGGGTGATCTATTCGTTTGTGGTCGATTACCACGGGGGTTCGGGCAACGACCTGGTGCTGCGCTGGGCCAACACGCGGTTGTTGGCATGGGGCGGCAATAGTTACAACCAGTTGGGCAACGGTGGCACCGCGAGCAGTCTGGTGCCGGGAGCGGTGCTCATGACCGGAGCACTGCGGGGCCAAACGATCGCGGCGCTGGCCGCCGGGGGCAGTCACAATCTCGCCGTGTGCGCGGATGGCACACTGGCGGCGTGGGGCTCCAATTCCAATGGCCAGTTAGGGAACGGAGGCACCCGCAGCAGTGGCGAACCGATTGCGGTGGATCGCAGCGGTGTATTGGCCGGCAAGACGATCCTTGCCGCGGCGGCGGGCAGTTCCCACAGTCTCGCGCTGTGTGCGGATGGCACGCTGGCGGCATGGGGTGCCAATGGCTCCGGGCAGTTAGGCAACAACAGCTCGCAGGACAGCGCCGTGCCGGTGGCGGTGGTTGCCGGCGGGGTGCTGGCCGGCAAGACGGTGGTGGCCATTGCCGCAGGCGCTTCCCACAACCTGGCGCTGTGCCTGGATGGCACTCTCGTCAGTTGGGGAAGCAACACCACCGGCCAGCTGGGCAACAATCGAACGACAAACAGCCTCGTGCCGGTGTTGGTGGACAACACCGGGGCGCTGGCCGGCAAGACGGTCGTCGCGATTGCCGCGGGCACTTCACACAGCCTTGCGCTGTGCGACGATAGCACCATGGCGACTTGGGGTGACGATACCTATGGCCAGTTGGGAGATAATGGCACTCTGCAAAGCAACGTCCCAGTACCAGTTAGAAGGACAGTTCTAACTGGCAAGACGGTGGTGGCCATCGCCTCGGGCAACTCCCACAATCTTGCCTTGTGCGCGGATGGCTCGCTGGCCGCATGGGGATACAATGCCGATGGCGAGTTAGGCAACAATGGCACGACCTATAGCAAAGTCCCGCTGGCGGTGCCTCTCACGGCTGCGCTCGCCGGCAAGACCGTGGTCGGCATCGATGCCGGCGCGTCCCACAGTCTGGCACTGTGTGCCGATGGTACCCTGGCCGCCTGGGGCGCCAATGCCAGCGGCCAATTGGGCAACAACAGCACCTCCAATAGCTGGGTCCCGGCATGGGTCGATACCGGCGCGTTGGCCCCCGGTGAACGCCTCGTCGCAGGTGCCGGTGCCACTTCCCATAGCATCGCCGTGGTCGCCAGTGTGCCCCCTCCCGTGATGACCAGGCTGGCCGCCAGCGCCGTCCATGACGCGAGCGCCACCTTGAACGGCAGCGTCAATGCCAACGGTCTTGGCGCCACGTTGTCCTTCGAATATGGCCTGACCACCTCCTACGGCGGCGTTGCCGTCGCCACCCCTGGAACCGCAGCCGGTAACACCGAACTCAGCACCAGCGCCACCATCAGCGGTCTGCTCCCCGGCACCATCTATCACTATCGGGTACTCGCCACCACCGCGTTCGGCACGACTCTGGGTGACGACATGATCTTCACCACCACCACCTACGCCACTCTAACCGGATTAACGCTGAGCCGTGGTACCCTCGCCCCTTCATTCAGCGCATCGACCACCAGTTACCTCGCCACCGTGCCGTTCGCCACTGACAACATCACCGTCATTCCGCTCGCCGCTTACCCCACTTCCACGGTCACGGTCAATGGCACAACCGTGGTCAGCGGCGCGGCCAGTGGAGCGCTCGCTCTGACGCTTGCCAGCAACCTGATCACCATCCGTGTTGCCGCGGCGGACGGCATCGACGCGCAGACCTACACCGTCAAGCTGACCCGTTTGCCTGAAACGCTCGTTTTTAACTCTGCCACCGACGTGCCGCTCACCGCAGAGGATCTCGTCGTCACCGGCAATACCGTGGCGTTCGCCCTCAATTTCGCCCCGACCCCCGGAACCCGACTGACGGCTCTCAACCTAACGGGAACTCGACCGATGCGCGGCACCTTCGACAATCTGGCCCAGGGGCAAGTCGTGGGGCTGACGTATGGGGATGTGACCTACTCGTTTGTGGCCAATTACTATGGCGGCACGGGCAACGATCTGGTTTTGCAGTGGGCCAACACCCGCTTGCTGGCATGGGGGACTAACACCAACGGCCAGTTGGGCAACAACAGCGCGACGGCCAGCACGGTGCCGCTGCCAGTGGACATGAGCGGGGTTCTCGCAGGCAAGAACGTCATCGCCAGCGCGGCAGGCACCTCAAACAATTCAAACGGCTCGCACAGTCTCGCGCTCTGTGCCGATGGCACGCTGGCCGCCTGGGGCTACAATGCTTATGGCAAGCTGGGCGACGGCACCACGAACCAAACCCCGGTGCCGGTGTTGGTGGACCGCACTGGAGTGCTCGCCGGCAAGACGGTGGTGGCGGTGGCTGCCGGAGGCGATCACAGTCTCGCGTTGTGCACGGATGGCACGGTGGCGGCGTGGGGGTATAACAATAACGGACAATTGGGTAACAATACGAGAACTTCCAGTCCGGTGCCGGTTGCCGTGAATCTAACTGGTGCGCTCGCAGGCAAGACCGTGGTCGCCATCGCTGCCGGGATCTATCACAGCTTGGCGCTGTGCGCGGACGGCACCTTGGTCACCTGGGGTGATTGCTCGTACAGTCAGTTGGGTAACGACAGTTCGATTGCAAGCCCCGTGCCGGTGTTGGTGAAAACCAGCGGCGTGCTCTCAGGCAAGAGCGTCGTGGCCATCGCGGCAGGTGGATTTCACAATCTGGCGCTGTGCGCGGATGGAACCCTTGTTGATTGGGGTTACAATTACAACGGTCAATTGGGCAACAAGAGCACGACCAATAACCCGGTGCCGGTGCTGGTCGATACCACCGGCGTTCTTGCCGGCAAAACGATCACGGCCATTGCCGCAGGCTACTCGCACAGCATGGCCTTGTGCGCGGACGGGGCGCTTGCCACATGGGGCTATAACTACAGTGGCCAGTTGGGCAACGGCAGCCCACTCTATACCCAGAGCCTTGTGCCGGTGCTTGTCGATCGCTCCGGTGTGCTGTCCGGTGAAACGCTGGTTGCCATCTCGGCCGGGTCGTCTCTCAGCCTCGCCTTGTGCCAGGACGGGACGGTGGCAACTTGGGGCTCCTCCAATAACAGCACCGTCCCGCTGGCGCTTGGCACGATGTTGCGGCCCGGCGAACGCTTCTTCTCGGCGGCCAGCGGCCCCACTGCCGGTCATTCGTTTGGCCTGGTTGGCTCACCGCTGCAAAGCGCCACGCCTTTGCCGGCCACGGCCATCACCGGCCTCAGCGCCACCTTGAACGGCAGCGTCAATGGCAATGCCAATGCCATCGGCGTGGCGTTTGAATACGGACTGACCACGGCCTACGGTCACACGCTGGCAGGTGCGCCGGCGGCCGTCTCGGGCATCAGCGATACCAGCGTGACCACCGCCATTGGCGGGTTGACGCCGGGCACGCTCTATCATTACCGGGTGATGACCACCGGCTACGGTGGTTCAGTTAGAAGTGCTGACATGACCTTCACCACGCTCAGTGACAATGCGAAGCTCGCCGCGCTGAGTTTAAATACCGGTGCCTTTGGCCCGGACTTTGCCAAGACCACCACCCGTTATGTGGCTACGGTGCCGTTTGCCGTGGAGGGTGTGACGGTGACGCCAGTGAGCGATCATCCGGGGGCCTCGATGCAAGTGGAAGGAGTGCCGCTCGTCAGTGGCACGGCCAGCGGGTTGATCGCCTTGGCCGTAGGCGATAACACCATCACCACGTTGGTAACGGCCGAAGACGGCATCGCCACCAAGACATATACCATCACTGTGACCCGACTGCCCTTGAACTTCACCTTCAGTTCCGCCAGCGATGTGCCGGTGAGCGCCAATGGCTTCGCGGCGGGCGGCATTCCGGTGGATATTGTCCTGGCATACGCGCCGCTGCCCGGAACCATTCTCACGATGCTGAACAACCGCAGCCTCGGCTTCATTTATGGCAACTTTGGCAATCTGGCACAGGGCCAGCGGATGACCTTGAACTATGCCGGGAAGGGCTACGACTTCGTTGCCAACTACTACGGCGGTAGTGGTAATGACTTGGTGCTGCAATGGGCCGCCACCAAGGTGGTGGCCTGGGGTTCCAACAGTTATGGCCAGTTGGGCGATAATTCCACGACCCGCCGCCTGTTGCCGACCGAGGTCGATGACACAGGCATCCTGGCTAACAAAACGATCACGGCGGTGGCAGAGGGTTATCTGAATAGTCTTGTCCTTTGCGCGGATGGCACGCTGGCCGCCTGGGGCTACAATGCCTATGGTCAGTTAGGCAACAACAGCGCTACGCCTAGCAGCGTGCCGGTGGCAGTGGATCGCTCTGGAGTGCTCGCGGGAAAGACGGTTATAGCAATTTCCGCCGGGCCGTTCCACAACCTGGCGCTGTCCTCCGATGGCAGCGTGGCGGCCTGGGGCTATAACAACTACGGCCAGTTGGGCACCGGCGATACCACGACGCGCCGGGTGCCGGCCTTGGTCATTCCAGCGGGCGCGCTTGCCGGCAAACACGTGGTGGCGGTAGCGGCGGCGGCCTACGGCAGCTTCGCTTTGTGCGACGACGGCTCGCTCGCGGCCTGGGGCTACAATGACGAGGGCGAACTGGGTGACGGCACCACGACCACCCGGTCCGTCCCCGTGGCGGTGGCCACGCCTGCTGGTCTGCGCATCGCCGCGCTCGCTGCGGGACAATACCACACGCTGGCGCTATGCACCGACGGCACATTGTTAGCATGGGGCTATAACAACTTCGGCCAACTCGGCAATGACAGCACAGTTTCCAACACGCTGCCGGTGCCCATCGGCGGGTTCGGCGCGCTGGCCGGCAAAACGGTGATGGCCATCCGCGCCAGTGGCTCTCACAGCATGGCGCTCTGCACCGATGGCACACTGACCGCCTGGGGCTGGAACAAAAGCGGCGAGTTGGCTTTAGCGGGTGTGACACAGAGCCAATTGCCAGTGGCTATCGACATGGCCGGCGCATCCCTAACACAGATCGCGCTCGGTGGCAGCCATAGCCTCGGGCTCTTCGCCGACGGCACGCTCGCGGCCTGGGGCGACAATGCCTATGGTCAGTTAGGCAATAACAGCATGATGCCGAGCGCTGCACCACTGGCGGTGGACCTCAGCGGGCTGGATCCGAGCACGCGCATCATGACCCTGGCCAGCGGGTCGGCGGCGCAACACAACCTGAGTGTCGTGGGAGTTCCGTCTGGTCTTGCCACGCAAAACGAAGCCGGGCCGCAGGGTTTGGCACCCGCGGGTTCCGGTCAGAATGGCGTCTCCGCCCTCCTCGCCTACGCCTTCGGGCTGGATGCCACTGGCAACGGCTCGCAAGCCCTGCCCCAGGGGAAACGGATTGGTGACAGGTATGTCATCGAATTCACCCAGCCTGCGGGAATCACCAACATCAACTACGGCGCGGAGTGGAGCGCGACCTTGCTGCCTGGTAGCTGGACTGAAATCCCGGACACCGGCACGGATGGCGAGCATCTCTTCACCGTGCCGGCGGATCAACCGCAGATGTTCCTGCGGCTGAAAGTGACAAGTCGATAGGAACCTTCACGTCCCAAGCACCGCTCGCCTGCTGGAATTCTGCCGCCGCATGCGCATCCCCCATTTCGTGTTCGCGTCGTCGTCCAGCGTCTATGGCCCAGAAATGCCCCTGTCGGCCGAGGAATCGACCCCGGCCAACCCGTGCAGCCACTACGCCATGACCAAGCTCCACGGCGAGCATTGGGGCCGCCTCCACACCTGCCTGCACGGCCTCCGCTTCGTGGCGCTGCGGTTCTTCTCTGTCTGGGGGCCGCGACAGCGGCCCGTAAGCGTAGCCCCAAGGTAAGCGTAGCCCCAAGGTAAGCGTAGCCCCAAGGTAAGCGTAGCCCCAAGCACCGTACGAACTTTCTGGCTGGCGTAGCGTAGCGGTCATAGCGTAGCCACCTATGACTGCTACGCACGACACTATATTGAAGGCCGACCG
>CAIQXC010000205.1 GCA_903875675.1 Akkermansiaceae bacterium | reverse complement strand
TCCGAACCCGGAAGTGAAACGCCGCAGCGCCGATGGTAGTGAGACGATAGGTCTTGTGAGAGTAGGTCGTCGCCAGGTATATGCCCGGCCCCGAGAAATCGGGGCCGGGCTCTTTTTTTGGGAGGGTAGGCATCCTGCCTATCAGACGACGGGTTTCCAGCCTGTCGTCTTATTGGCGGACAAGCCGGATGAGCTGTCTGCCCTCACAAGCAGGGCGCTTGTCCGATACTGCAGCGGCGGTCTGTGAGCGCCGATATGAATGAAATGGCGCTTGTTGTCAGCAAGCGATCAAGAATCTACCAAAGAATCCGAAGCCTGACACTGTCGGTGAAACGACACTTGAACGCAGCCGAAGGGGTTCACAATGCCTCAGCCACGTGGTGATTCACGCCAGCCCCGTGCTGCGGCGCAGCCACCACTCGGTGCAGAGACATGCTAACAGAATGATCGCGGCCAATGGATGGTTCCAGATATCGGTAAGGACTTCCCGCTCTGTTAGGTGATTGGCTTTTGGCAGCAGTTTGAGCCACCTGTCGCCTTCGCCACGGGCGAAATAGGAGCCGCCGCTTTGCTTGGCGATAGCACGCAGGAACTCGGCGTCGGGTGCCTCGCCACGACGCTCTTCAGGCGAGGCTGCCACCGCGATCCGGGTATTGGCGCGCGCCTCGCCGCCGTTCCATGCGGCATGGGCATCAACTTCATACACGCCAGTGGCTGAAGTTAGAATTTCGCCGCGGAAGCCGGTGATGCGGCGGCCTTCGGGGTTGCGCCACACGGCGGCTTGCAGCTGCACGGGGGTGGTAGCTCCTGACGGGTCTTTAAGGGTCGATTCTAACGACTTAAATGGTGCCACGCCCTTGCCGATCCATTCAGCTTGCACGGTGGCCTTGTCGCCTTGTCGATAGAAGGGTCGCTCGGACGTCAATTCGATGCGCCCGCTGCTTTGCAAGCCTTCCTGATCGGGGGCCAGCCAATCTAGCAACTGGCCCCAGAACGTGTCATAGACTGAGAGTTTACCGGTCCATCCTGGGGCGGCGACTCGCCAGCGCCAGAGGGTATCGCTGAGGACGACGGCGACGCGACCTGCGCCTTGCTGTTTGACGACGACCAGGGGACGGGCTTGGCCGTCGGCGATGGTCTCCATAAGGACTTGAGCGTTGCTTGCGACGCCGGTGGCGGAGTTGGCACCTTGCAGGGCCGGGAACTCCTTGACCGCCTCAAACAACGGGCCGAACACCGGATGGCGCAGCCCGGCGTCAGTTAGGCGAACGCCGAAACGTCCGTCGCGATGGGGCGCGGGAGTTGGCACAGGCAGCACCCGGCCGAGCGTTGCAGCGGCCAGCGGCGAGCCCAATAGATTCGGGCCACCAAGCACGGCGAGGCCGCCGCCCTTGCCGGCGTAGTCGGCGAGCGCCTGCCACTGCGCCGGATTGAGAGCTTCGGGGCTCACATCGGCCAAGATCACGGCGGCTCGAGAGGCGAGAGCAGCGGGGCTCAGGTCAAGCGTATCTTTGGGGGTGCTGCCGCCATCGCCAAGGCTGGCCCAGCGACCGTCCTGCCAACGGGCAAAGCTGTCGAGGCGCACATTGCGGTCGGTGGTTAGAGCGCGGCGTAAGAATTTACCCTCGAAGCCGAGTGTGTTGCTGAGCAAGAGCACGCTGCGGCCCACTTGCCTGACTGCTATGACGAAAGGTTGGGATTTTGCTGCTGGGTCGGCCGCGGCATTGGCGACGCGCACTTCAAAAGCGTAAGAGCCCGGGCGCTCCGGCTGGATCGGCAGCAGGGCCTCGCAGACCTCGCCGCGCCGATTGAAGTGCACGCGTTTTTCCGTGAGTTTGCGCCCCTCGCTCCACAGCTCCACTGGAATATCCTTGCCCTCGACGCCCCAGCCTTGAAGCACGATGCGCACGCTGGTTTCTGCGCCGGCGATCGCGTGGCGGGGCGGTTCGACTTGCCAGATGGTTACCCGCGCGGCGATTGCCGGGCCGGGAGGTTCTACTTCCATCACCCAGCAGGGCAGGCCAAGGCTAACGGGAGGGCCGCCGCTGGTGTCCAAACCGTCGGACAGTAGGACCAATCCGGCGGCATTCTGGTGGCCGTAGCGGCGTACCCACTCGTCCAGCGCAAGATTGATGCTTGAAGCGGTGCCGTTGAAACCGATGTCGCCCGGCACAGATTCTGCCAAATTTTGGGTGATTGAGAAGTACCGCAGATCGCAGGTTTCGCGGGCCTTGCGCATGGCGGCCGAGTCCAGCCACTCGCGGGCCACAGCACTCCGCGGGGTGGAGCTTGGGCCGTCATTCATGCTTTGCGAGGCATCGATGAGGACGCCGACGATTGGTCGCTCGGCAACCGCTTCTTGGCGGCGGAATTGAGGTTGGAGGACGATCCACGCCAACAAGATGGCGGCGGTGCCGCGCAAGCCAGCCAGCCACGCAGCGCGGTGCCGTTCCGGATCGCGGCGCAACCCGAGCAGGGACCACACAGAAAATCCGATAACGGCGGCTGCGAGAGTCCAGAAAATCCAGTTAGACGTCATGGTTCGGGTCTCCCTCCAATGGCGCGGGCTCGGAAGCGTGGTCCATCGGCCAACGGGGCACCGCCGCCCGCTGCCGCCATGCGCCGTTTGGCTGCAGTTGCGCTGACCCATCCTTCAGTTAGGAAGACCAGTGCCGCAACCGCTAACAACCACGGCCACAGCGGCACCTCCCGACGGCTTTCTTCGAGCCACTCGTGCAGTCCTTTGGCCCCTGCGGCGACTCGTCCGGGCAACATTGCCTGCAGTTTGGCGGGATCCAGTGGCCGCAGATCGGACTCAGCGCGGCGCACGTTCACTGCGCAGCGCCACTGGGTTTTGCCGGTTTTTCCAAGCGCGTCGTACACACCACTGTGCAGCATGCGGGGGGTCGGATTGCCGTCCGCTGTGGAGGACCACGCCGCATCAACGGGAAATTTTGTTAGATCGGGCCATGCCTCACCGACCCAACAGGCGGTGGTTGTTTGCATGGCGAGTTCATGGGCTCGGGCCATCTGTTGGGTGAGCGGCACAAAGGCCGGCGAGAGCGGCAAGTCACCCCAAGAGCGGTCGGCACTGGCATTGAGCCAGAGCACCCGCCCTTTGCCATGGAGCCCCTCGACCAATAAGGGAAATTCGCCGGCGAGGGTGGCGAGCACTTTTCCTGCGGCCACTGGAATGCAGCGCCTGGCGGTTTTCTGAGGAAGCGGAGGAAATGGCGTTTGTTCGCTCCACAGTCCGTCGAACAGCGGATGGTTGGGCACCAGCAAGCGGGTGGCTATACGACCAGCAGGCAGGCTGATTTCTTCGCCTGCGCTCACTGGCCAAGTCTTGGGCAATGGGTCAGGTGGCGAGGCGGCGCTGACGACCACCGTGCCGCCCGTTTCTGCAAATGCCAGTGCTTTCTCCCATGCGCCGGCACCAGTCACGGCTCCGCCAGTAAACCACACCGTGTCAACGCCCTCGGTCGCTTGGGCGCTCCAGGCGTCGGCGTCAATCGTCTGAGCTTTGCCGGCTCCTCCAGCTTCCAGGGATTTTGCTAGAAAAAACGATTCGCGCATGCCGCCGCCCATGCCGCCATTGCGATCGACGATCAGCGCATGGAAGACGTGCCGCATGGGCAGGGCGAAGTACCAGTGGTCGTCACAGGCGAGCGAGTCCCCTGCCAGCGCGACCTCGCCGGTGAGCACTGGAGTGTCCTGCATCGGCACCGGAATGGCGAGAGGCACATCCAGTGAGCCGCCGGCTGCCAGCGTCACCGGTTTGCGCAATATCGTCTGGTTGGCGAGTCGGCATTCCAGCAAATCATTCACGGCTGCGTCGCCATGGTTCACAAGCTTAGCGACGCCGGTGAGCATCGTTCCTACGCGCAGCGCCCGTTGGTCCCATTCGACGGCGGCGACGCTGATGTTGGAAGCGCACAATGGATCTGGTGCCAGCACCACAAGGCTGGTGCGGCTGCGTAGCCAGTCGCGCCGGAAAAATCCCTCAGCGGGCCAGTCCCAAGCGGCGGGCTGATTGTCTGTGATGACCAGCAATTCCTTGCGGTTGAGGCCTCGGGTGGCGGCCCATTCACGTGCAGCGGTGAAAACCGGGGCGAGGCTCGACGAGCCCTCCGACGGCTTGATGGACTCTAGCATCCTGATTACCAGTCCATGATCGGTGATGGGCACTGGTACCACCGGATCCAATTGGTCTGTTAGGACCCAGAGCGCCACTGCGTCCGAGGCATCGAGACCCGTGATCCACTCGCGAGCCAGTTGTTTGGCCGCATCAAGGCGGCTGCCGTCGGGTCCGCGCCAGGCCATGCTGGCGGTGGCGTCGATAACCACCACCGATTCCACCTTGCGTCCTGCTCCCAACCAGTTGCTGGTCGAGCGCAGGACCGGGCGGGCAAAGGCGAGTGTTAGCAGGGCCACCAGCAGCAGGCGCAGCAGCAGCAGGCCGAGGTCCTCGACGCGTGCCTGCCGCTTCATGCGGGCCGCTGCCATCTTCAAATAGCGCAGTGATGGAAATTCCACGGGTGTCTGTCGCCGCTTGCGTCTCAAGTGCAGCCACAACGGCAGCGCCAGAGAGGCACCGCAGGCTAGCAGGAATGGCGAGAGCAAGCCCATGGTAGGGAGTCAGGGGACAGGGGACAGGAGCCCCGAACCCGGGGCGAGTGTGGAGTGGGCAGTTACTTAAACTTTAGCGAGGTGGAGCCTCAAACCAGGCGAGAGGTGAAGAGGACTTCGGCGTGAGCTCAGTCGAACGACT
>CAIQXC010000204.1 GCA_903875675.1 Akkermansiaceae bacterium | reverse complement strand
TCATATCAGCTTTGATTTCAATCGCATGCGAAAATCCCCCGCCCACCAACCGGTTCGATCCTTCAGGGAAGCTAAGCATTTGGCGGGTCAAGCACAAAAAAAATTGCCCTTGTGGAACCCCTGTGGAAAGGGCCACAGACGCAATTTATGTTAGATGCCGCTAAAATAGTTTTCACTTGCTCATTCACACCATTCAATCTTGGCCTCGCACCAGTTCCTCCACCCCCCGTGGGGCTCGAAACCCAAGCTAACGACTCTCTCACTCTCCACAATCCTCACCTTCATACCTCTCCTCGATTGCTCATGGCACCAACGACAAAACCCACCTCAGGCGACTCAGACCACGAAGTACCCCAATCAGCCGACAGCCACCGCTGGGACGCGGTCTGCACGGAACTGCGGGCCTCGGTGGGGGGGGATGCCTTCCAACGCTGGTTTCGCGCTGCCCGCTGGGTCGGCCACCAAGATGGCATCGCCTCAGTCAGCGTCCCCGGCGAGATCCACCAAGTCTGGATAGAAACCAACTATTTGCCAGAATTGGCGATGGCCGTAAACGGCATCTACGAGGGTGTCCGGGAAGTACGAGTCATCCTCGCCGCCGCCCATGAGGTCGGCACGCACGCCACCGACGAGCCATCCTCCGACGGCCCGTCCTACCCGCATGCCGGAGCTCGTGCCAAATCGCTGGAAGGCGAGGCACTGGATAAACGCGTCAAAAGTGCCGGCCTGAATCCCTCCCACACATTTGCCAGCTTCGTGGTCGGGGCTAATAACCAATTCGCCCATGCCGCCTGCGAAGCCGTGGCCAAAAAGAGCGGCATCGGCTACAACCCGCTTTTCATCCACGGAAATTCGGGGCTGGGCAAAACTCACCTGATGCAGGCCATCGGCCAGGAATGGCTCCGCCGCCTTCCCGGTTCCCGCGTCGTTTACCTGACGTGCGAGCGCTTCACCAACGAATTCATCGACGCGGTGCGCCGCGGCGACATTGAGAAATTCCGCCGCCGCTACCGCCACAGCGATGTGCTGCTTATCGACGACGTGCAATTCCTCGCTGGCAAGGAGCGCTCACAGGAGGAGTTTTTCCACACATTCAACACCCTGCTGGACGGGCGCAACCAGGTGATCCTGACGTCCGACAGGCCGGCCTGCGAAATCAAGAGCCTCGAACCGCGGCTCATTTCGCGCTTCGAGTGCGGCCTGACGGTGGAGATGCAGCCGCCGCTGATGGAAACGCGCATGGCCATCCTCAAACGCAAGTCCGCCGATTGGAAAGTGCGCGTCGATGAAACCGTCCTCCAATTCCTCGCCGAAAATATCTGCACCAACGTCCGCCGCCTCGAAGGGGCTCTCATGCGTGTGGCAACCTTCGCCTCCCTCGCCGGTGAAAGCGTCACCGTCGAAAAAGTCGAACACCTGCTGCGAGACCTCATCCGCGAGGAAGCCAGCCGCCAAATCAGCATCGACACCATTCAAAAAGCCGTGGCCGAGCACTACGATGTGCGCCTCGCCGACATGACCAGCCGCCGCCGCCCCGCCAGCATCGCCTTTCCCCGCCAAGTTGCCATGTACCTGAGCCGCACCCTCACCAAAGGCTCGCTCATGGAGATTGGCGAGGCCTTCGGCGGCCGCGATCACGGCACGGTCATCCACGCCTGCAAAAAGGTCCACGCCCAAGTCGCACAGGCTCCCGGCCTCAAGGAAACCCTTGCCCGCATCGAGTCCCTGCTGCGCCGCTGAGATCAAAAAATATCCGCAAATCCTGGAAAAGTTATTTCGGATTCTTAAAGAATGCTTGCCAAAGGGGTCGGAAAGCCGGAACGTCCTCGCAACTCACTACGGGTAAACACCAATGAAGTTTCGTATCTCCAAAGAAGCATTTCTCGACGGCCTGCAAAAAGTCCAGCATGTTGTGAGCTCGCGCACCACCCTGCCGATCCTCTCCAACGTGCTCATCGTTGCCAAGGGCGGCCGCATTCAATTTACCACCACCGACCTCGACGTGGGCATCACTGGTTCGGTAGAAGCCCAGATTGACAAGGAAGGAGCGACGACCCTGCCGGCCCGGCGCTTGGTGAGCATTGTGCGTGAATTGCCGACCAGCGAGATCGAAGTATCGGTGGACGCCAAGAACCACGCCTCGATCCGAAGCGGTCCGGCATTTTTCAAAATCATCGGTTTGAGCGACTCGGAATTCCCGCCGCTCCCTGATTTTCAAGGTTCCAAGGAATTTCGCATCCCGCAGGTGGTCCTGCGCGACGGATTGCGCAAAACCGCCTATGCCATCTCCTCGGACGAAACCCGCTACGTCCTCAATGGCATCTTTGCCTCCTTCCATGATGGCAAAATGACCCTGGTGGCCACCGATGGCCGCCGCCTCGCCATGGTTGACAGTGATCTGGAATTCCCTGCATCCCACGAAACCGACGTCATCATCCCCACCAAGGCGGTGCAGGAACTCCAGCGCCTGCTCGGCGATACCGGCGAGGTCATCGTCAAGCTCACCGACAACCAAGTTTCCTTCACCATCGGCGACAGTCTGCTGGCCAGCAAACTCATCGAGGGCAACTACCCGAACTACCGCCAAGTCATCCCCGGCGACGCCCTCGAACGCGTCGTCATCTCCCGCGAAGCCTTGCTCGAAACCGTCCGCCGCGTGTCTTTGCTCGCCTCCGACAAATCCAACTCGGTCAAACTCGTCTTCAGCGAGAACCAAATCGAGGTCACCGCCAACTCACCCGATGTCGGCGAGGCCCAAGAGTCGATGGATGTCATCTATCAGGGGAAACCCATGCAAATCGCCTTCAATCCGGAATTCCTCCAAGCGCCGCTGCGGGCGCTGGAAACCAATGACGTGTACCTCGATCTCATTGACGAAATGAGTCCCGGGGTGCTGCGCATCGAAGGCACATTCCTCTATGTGCTCATGCCGATGCGTGTGACTCATTGAATTTGCTTGGCAACACTCATGGCGGGTGCTAGTTTTCAGCTGTTATGAAAATTATAGTAGCTGCAGTTGATTTTTCGAATGCCACGCCCGGAGTCTTGGAAATGGCTGGCAGCCTAGCCAAGGTCTACGGTGCCCAACTTCACCTCCTGCACGTCATCGAACAGGAGCCCACCTACACCGCCTACGGATTCACGCCCGACGAATATCCGGTTCTGCATGAATTCCAGGAGGAAGCCAAACGCCGCGCCGCCAGCAAACTCGAAGACTTGCTAGCCAGCTGCACCGGCACTCTGCCGGGCACCAGCGTCCACCTCATCGAAGACAGCCCACTCCGCGGCATCATCACCTATATCGAACAAAGCAACGCCGACCTGCTGGTGCTCGGCTCCCACGGGCATGGCGTGGTTGTCTCGCTGCTCCTCGGCAGCGTCGCCGAGGGCATGATCCGCAAGTCCGTTGTCCCCACCCTCGTCGTACCCGCCCCCACTCCGGTTTGACCGCAGCCAACCCATGGCTGTGAATCGGGAATCGCCACTATCAAAGCTGCCGAGCGCCGAAGTGGCTAGTGCCAGGCATGACGGGCTGGGCCGGACGTCGGCGGTGGCGGAGAAGATCGGGTTGTTCCGGGCCTTGTTTCGGGGCCGCGAGGAGGTCTATGCGCGGCGCTTTACCAGCACCAAAACCGGCCGCGCCGGCTATCAACCGGTGTGCGGCAACGAATGGCTGCAAGGAGTGTGCGAAAAACCGCGGATCCGCTGCAGCGAGTGCGCCTGTCAGCGGTTTCTGCCCGTGAGCGACGATGTGCTGCGCTGGCATTTGTCCGGCGCAGATGAACGGGGCCGGGAGTTTGTGATGGGCCTCTATCCGATGTTGCTGGATGAACGCTGCTGGTTGCTGGCGGCTGATTTCGACGGCGACCATTGGTGGGAGGACGCCGCAGCAGTCAGCGAAACGTGCCGGGCACTGGACCTGCCGGTGGTGTTAGAACGGTCGCGATCGGGCAACGGCGGGCACCTGTGGTGGTTTTTCACGGAAGCGGTGACGGCGGTGCAGGCCCGCAAGTTAGGGGCGCATCTACTCACCGAGACGATGGAGCGCAGGCCGGAGATTGGGCTGCGCTCGTACGACCGGTTTTTTCCCAACCAAGACACATTGCCGCAGGGAGGGTTTGGCAATTTGATAGCGTTGCCGTTGCAGAAAGCCGCGCGGGACGCCGGCAACAGTGTGTTCGTGGACGAGCACGGCCTGCCGTTTGAGGATCAATGGGCGTTTCTAGCAAGCATCGAGCGCATCACCCCCAAACGCTTGGAGACCATCGTCACGGCCGCCGAGGGCCGCGGCCGAATCCTCGGCGTGCGTCTGGCCAGCGCCGATGAGGACGATCCTGAACCGTGGCTCGCACCCCCGTCACGCCGTCTGAAAAGCCCGCCGAAGGGGGAGGCTCCGGCGAGCCTGGAAGTGGTGTTAGGTGACCAACTCTACCTGCCCAAAGCCGGGCTAGGCCCAGCACTTCGCAACGCACTGCTGCGCTTGGCGGCGTTTCAAAACCCGGAATTCTACAAGGCGCAGGCGATGCGGCTGCCGACGTACGACAAGCCGCGCATTATCGGCTGTGCCGAGGATCATCCGTTGCACATCGGCCTGCCGCGCGGTTGCTACGAGGAGGCGGTGGAGTTGCTGGAATCCTTGGGAACCAAGGTCACCGTTAGGGATGAGCGCTGCCATGGCCAGCCGCTGGCGGTGGAATTCGGCGGCACCTTGCGCGGTGAACAACAGCAGGCCGCTGCAGCCATGCTGGCCCACGACACCGGGGTGCTGGCGGCTACCACTGCCTTTGGCAAGACGGTGCTGGCGGCATGGCTCATCGCCCAACGCGGCGTCAATACATTGGTTCTAGTGCACCGGCAACAATTGCAAGAGCAATGGGTCGAACGCTTGTCGCAATTTCTCGGGATCACTCCCAAGGCCATCGGCCGCTGGGGTGGTGGCCGAAAAAAACTCACCGGCAACATCGACGTGGCCTTGATCCAAAGCGTCATCCGCAAAGACGTGGTGCAGGATTTGGTAGGCGACTACGGGCATTTGGTGGTGGACGAATGCCATCATCTATCAGCAAAGAGTTTCGAATTGGTGGCACGCCGAGCCAAGGCAAAATACGTCACCGGACTCTCAGCCACCGTGACCCGCAAGGACGGTCATCATCCGATCATTTTCATGCAATGCGGGCCGGTGCGCCACAAGGTGGACGCGCGGCAACAGGCGGCGGCACGACCCTTCAACCACGAAGTATGGGTGAGATCCACCGGGCTGGTTCCGGGAGGCGAACCGGCAGCCGACAAACGCGTCGAGTTTCAGCGGCTCTGCGACGTGCTGATGCATTCCCAGGAACGCAACCGGATGATATGCGAGGAGGTCGTCGAGGCGGTGCGGGCAGGACGTTCGCCAGTTATACTAACGGAACGAACAGAGCACTTGGATTTGCTGGCCGGGATGCTCGTTGGGGAGGTCGAGCAGGTGATTACGCTGCAAGGCGGAATGGGCCGCAAGGCGTTGCTGGCGGCACTGGAACGGGCCCGGGAAATCCCACCCGATCAAGGCCGGGTGCTGCTGGCCACCGGGCGCTTTCTCGGCGAAGGCTTTGATGACGCCCGACTGGACACACTTTTTCTAACAATGCCTGTATCATGGCACGGCACCATCGCTCAATACGTTGGCCGGCTGCACCGCCTGCATGATGGCAAGCGCTGCGTGCGGGTGTATGACTACGCCGATCTGGATGTGCCTATGCTCGCACGGATGTTTAACAAACGCTGTGCCGGTTATGAGGCGGTCGGATACTCGATCCTGATGCCCGCCAGCGCCTTGCCGGGATGGCCCGCCGAAGTGCCGCTGCCGGTGGACGCCCGCTGGAAACAGGACTACGCGGCGAGCGTGCGCCGCTTGATCCACGATGGAGTGGACAGGCCCTTGGCCCAATTGTTTGTGCGTGCCACCACCACGCCAGATGCCGGGGCCGAGGGCGCGGATCGGGCCCGCAGCGCCAGTGAGGCATTCTTTTATCGCCGACTCGAATCGCTTCCAGACATGGCCGGGGTGTTCCGGCTCAACACGCGGCTCCCAATCTCCTTTGACGAACGTGGCGAAATGGAAGTGGATTTGTTGGACGCGGCCGCACGCCTGGTGATAGAAATTGACGGCGGCCAACACTTGGGAGACGCCGACGCCTGGCGGAGCGACCGCCGCAAAGATGCGGCATTGCAGGCAAACGGCTATTTCGTGTTGCGCTTCCTCGCCGCCGACCTCGGCCAGCACCTTGACGCGGTGCTGGATACGGTGCTGCGCACTCTGGCCTATCTGCGGCGCAATTGACAAATGCCCTCATCCACCTAATTTTTGCGGTTTGTCAGAATCTGTTCGAACAGTTCATAGACGGCATCCCGCGTATTGGCGTATTCAAGCAGGATTTCCCTGCCCGAGATCTGTCGATAAATCATGCGAAATCCGCCAACACGCAGTCGATTGAATCCTTCGAGGGGGCCTTGTAAACCTTTGACCTCACCCCGCCCCTTGGCCAATCCCCGCAGTGCCAACCGGACCCGGCGCTTGGCTTGCGGAGGAAGCCCGCAAAGCCAAGAGGCAACTTGCTCAGAGGCCGAAATTTTCATCGTTAAGATCAAGCGGGCAGTACTTGGTCTCGCCCTTGCGGGCGGATTGGAGCGCCAGCATGGCAGCAGGATCCGCAAGCACGTCGAGGGTCTCCATCAATGCTTCAAAGTCCTCAACCGGCATGGCTACCACCACCGGGCGGTTGCGATTGGCAATGACAAAACGCTTGCCAGATCGGCAAAGCTGGGTGAGCGTCGCCTGTGCCTCTTTCATATTGTAAGTATTAGTCACGCATTTTGTCTATACCAGAAATGTCTGTCGTACAAGAAGAGATTCTCAGGGGAACCTGGCCTTGCCAGCAATTTTTTGGGAATTGACCCGGATGCCCGGATGCTCGCCGCATAACAATGAAGTCTTGCTTTCGCTCCAGTTTGCGCTTGGATGATCGGCGCGATGCCCCGATCTAACACAAACCGCGCCAACCTCACCCGCTATGCATGGATTTCCATTGCGGCGGCGCTCGTAACAATTGCGTTGAAGAGCGCGGCGTTTTACCTAACGGGTTCGGTGGGATTGCTCTCCGACGCACTCGAATCCCTGGTGAATCTGATGGGCGGCATGATGGCCCTGGCGATGTTGACGATTGCCGCTCGACCGGCCGACGAGGATCATGCGTACGGTCACAGCAAAGCAGAATATTTTTCCAGCGGGGTGGAAGGAGCGCTGATTCTGGGGGCGGCGCTGAGCATTGGATTGACGGCGGTGCCACGCTTATTTCGCCCGCAAGCCCTCGAACAAGTGGGGCTGGGGCTGGCCGTCTCGATGGTGGCGGCCCTCATCAATCTCGGGGTGGCACTGTTGCTGTTGCGGGTCGGCAAAAAATACCACTCCATCACCTTGGAAGCCAATGCCCATCACCTGCTAACGGATGTATGGACGTCGGTGGGCGTACTCGTCGGGGTGGCCGCCATGGCACGCAGCCACTGGCTGTGGCTCGACCCGGTGGTGGCCCTGCTGGTGGCGGCCAACATTTTGTGGACAGGTTCAAGGATCCTCTGGCGCTCGATCTGCGGGCTGATGGATCTGGCGCTGCCCGCAGCAGACCTGGCAACGGTGCGCGAGGTGCTCGACGTCTATCAAAAAGAGGAGATCCAGTTTCACGCCCTACTCACCCGCCAAGCCGGAGCACGCAAGTTCATCTCGATGCACGTGCTGGTACCCGGCACATGGACGGTGCAGCGCGGCCACGAACTGCTTGAGCGCATCGAGCATGATATTCGCGCAGCCATTCCTAACAGCACCGTATTCACCCACCTCGAGTCGCTCGACGACCCGGCCTCGTGGGCCGACGAAATGTTAGACCGGAGCTAAGACCTCGGGCGACTGGGTGAAGAGTGTTCCGCAGGATGCCGAACACAGCCGGCGGGACGCCGGCGCTCCCCAATTGATTGCGCCGGCTCAAATCGTCAGTGCTCGGGAACGAGGATCACCTTGCGGCAATTGATGGGGTTCCAGCCTTCCGCGACGGGTCGCAGAGTGAGGGTGCCCCTGACGCCTTTGGTTAGAGAAATCTCACCGACCCGGCCTGTTTGATAGGTGGTATAATCGGCGGTTTTGGGTACGGAATAGGCGAGGTTGCCAATTCCTTGGAATTTGAGTACGGCACCGGCGGAAGGCGCGGCGGTCTCGATATGGACGGAGAATTTGCCATCATGGTCGGCACAAATATCCCAAGAGACGATATCTCCCGGATCGTACCAGTAGCCGATGTTACTGTTTTTATCCTTTTGTTCGACGCGGATTTGTTTGCCGAGGAGGATGGAGTCGGTGGCGAGCAAGGTGATGTTGCCGTCCTTGCCGGGGCCAATCGCCACACTCGTCACTTCAGGTTTGCCTTGGATAAGAACCTTGAGCGTCGAGCAAATGGCGTCCGGGGCGGCTGCAGGCACACTTAACAGCGGGCCGTTGGGGGATTTTTCGACGGCCAGCGGAGCACCGCCGGCGAGCAGGGAGGCCGCCTTGATCGGATTGGCAAGACCGGGGATGAGCAACTTGCCATCGGCTGGCCAATTGAGGACATGCAGATAGAGGAGGGTGTCGGCACCGGCGTCCTTAATGGTGCAGCGGCCCCATGGGAGGCTCTTGAAGGGAGTGCCGCGGGTGGCGTAGATGCTTTCGCCATTGACCTTCATCCACGCGCCGACGCCCTTGAGGAGTTGGATGGATTCGGCGGGGATTTCGCCCTCGGCGGTGGGGCCGACGTTGAGCAGGTAATTGCCGCCCTTGCTGGCGATATCCACCAAATTAGTGATGATAATGGACAATGGCTTCCAATTGTGGTCGTCACTCTTGAAGCCCCATGTATCGTTCATGGTCATGCAAGTTTCCCAATCGCGACCTGGAAAACCAGTGGCCGGGATTTCCTGTTCGGGCGTCTCGGTATCGCCGGGATAGCCGCCGCCCAGACGGTTGTTATGAATGATGCCGGGGCGCAGGGCGAGGAGCTTGGCAAACTTGGCCGCCCGCGGTGGGGTCATCAGGTGCGGGGTGTCCCACCACAGCACATCCGGTTGATAATTTTTCAAAATCTCGGTGACTTGAGGGACGGCCACCGCGTCGATGTAGGCGTCGAAGCCACCTTTTTGAGCCTCGTCCCAGCCATCGCCGTCTTGCATCTCGGCCTTGGCCCCGCCGGGATTATTCCAGTCCTGCGCCTGGGAATAATAGAGGCCGAATTTCAGACCCTGAGCCCTGGCAGCGGTCGCCAGCGGGGCGAGCAGGTCCTTTTTCCAAGGCGTGGCTTCAACAACATTCCACTTGCTCGCCGAGCTCGGAAACAAGGCAAATCCATCGTGATGCTTGGCCGTGATGATCATGTAGCGCATGCCAGCCTCCTTGGCCAAGGCAGCCCAGGCACCGGGGTCGTACTTGGTCGGATTGAAGCGCTCGGCAAATCCGCGGTAATCATGAACTGGGATTTTGGCGTTCCACATGATCCACTCGCCGATGTCGCCCACGGGCTTGTCCTTGTACGTTCCGGCGGGCACCGCATACACGCCCCAATGAATGAACATGCCAAACTTCGCCTCGCGCCACCAACCCATCCGCCCATCGCGCTGGGCCGACGTCTCGCTGGCGTACGGGTCGCCCTCCAGCGCCCGAGCCTCAGGCACAAATACCGCCAAAACCAGCAGCGCGTATCGAAAAAATTTGTTAGCCATGCGCGTCTATACGTGGCTGACGGTGGGATTTTTGCAGGGATTGCGAGAAATCCGGTGATTTCATGGGGCATCGGGGCGCGCGATTTTCCCATCATCATATCCGGATAAGATGATTTGTCCCTTGCATGGTTTGAGAAAGCGGGTATGCTAGCGGCATGCCGCAAGCCGACACCATCACCGCCCTTCAGCAAGCTCTCACAGAACGCATTCTGGTTCTCGACGGGGCGATGGGCACGACGATCCGCAGCTACGGGCTAAGCGAGGGGGATGCCCGCAGCAGTCGATTTGCCGGCAACGACAAGGATTTGCTGAACAATGGCGACATTCTCTCGATCACCCGTCCGGAGGTCATCGGGGACGTACACAAGCGCTTTTTCGAAGTGGGAGCGGACATTTGCGAGACGAACACGTTTTCTGCGACGAGCTTGGCGCAGAGCGAGTTTTTCGTGGCGGATCCCCGGGAGCGGGGCGGGCGCAAGGATCCGGAATTTTACCAAAACATCCTGGAAAACCCGTTTCTCAACGACCTGGCCTGGGAACTCAACGTTGAGTCCGCCCGCCTGTGCCGCAAATGGGCCGACGCCATCGGCAGCGACAGCGGCCGGCGGCGCTACGTGGCGGGAGCCATCGGGCCGCTCACGGTGTCGCTGAGCAACTCGCCGGATGCCGACGACCACGGCTTCCGGGTGGTGACCTTTGATCAGGTGCTGGCCGCCTACAAACTGCAGATTCGGGCGCTGATGGAGGGCGGTTGCGATATCTTGCTCATCGAAACTATCTTTGATTCGCTCAACGCCAAAGCTGCGGCCGTGGCAGCCCTGGAGGTCTTCGAGGAATCCCAATCACAGCTGCCCATCATCCTCTCGGCGGCCGTCGGCCGAGGCGGCGAAACCATGATTTCCGCCCAAAAAGTCGAAGCGTTCTGGAACGCCTTCGCCCATGTGAAACCCTTGGCGATCGGCCTCAACTGCTCGCTCGGGCCGGACTTACTGCGCCCCCACCTGG
>CAIQXC010000203.1 GCA_903875675.1 Akkermansiaceae bacterium | reverse complement strand
TCCGGCAATTCAATATTATCCCAAGTGGACGCCGACTTCCAGGATTCGGCGGGTGCCAGCGTTTGGTGACCGCGCCGCTCGCGAGTGGGCAGCGGCGGCAGCTTCTTGCGGAACGCCTCACAAAAGGCGCGCTGTTCAGCAGTTAGCATATGAACAGGCAAGTCCAACACAGCTCTACTCAGCGCCATGAGACCGGAAATGGTGCAAGCGTCATTGCGCGTCTGTTGATACATCTCAATGGCATTGCCGGGAAAAATCACCAACTGGCCGTGGTCATCAAGCTCCTTGCCAGTGAGTTTCTTGGTTTGTGCCCGATAGAACTGGTCATGGTATTGCAGATAGCCGAGTGCTATAGGCAGGTAGGGCCGGACATCGGTGCAGCCGTAACTTGCTGATTCCAACATCATGAGGGCGAATTCCATGCCGCTGACTTTATGATAGGTGAGGTGCCCGGGACCGCCATGGCCCTCGGGATTGGGTGCCCAGTCAGCTCCGTAGATCCCCATGCCCTCGTTGAATGCCAGCCCATCCACCTGCCAGAAGTGCTTGGCCCAAGCCGTTTGAAGCTCTGTGCTGCGCCGGTAATACTCCAGTCCGACTTTGAGCAGATCAAAGTCGCCACTCTTCAACATCGGCCAATAGACCAAGCGCTGGTTCTGTGCCATGAACTGGCAGTCAAACCAGTTGCGTGAATCTGGATTGGGCTCACAGGTGAAGTGGCCTCCGTTGAAGAGCGTCGGAAACTCGCCGTTGCGGTTGCTCGCCAGAAGCGCCCTGAAGAGCTGATAGTTCCGTCCCGTCTGCCATGCCGGATCATCCGGTCCCTTGCCCGGATTGATCACGATGCGGCTGCGATTCCAGAACCCCTGCCACCATGCAACGCTGGCCTGCCAATCCACCCGGGCAGTTGCACGCTTGGCTGCCTCAAGTATTTTCACCTGTGCCTGCCATTCTTCGAGCGTGGCATCCTGGGCAATTCGCAGAGATGCGTGGAGATCGATGATATTCAGGGGTTTGGCCGATCTGAGTTTCACGGAGCGAAACTCCCTGCCGTCATAGGCCCCTTGCCCGGTTCCATCGGCCACAAATCCCACACCGGAGAGCCGCCCACCCATTGTTCTGTTAGACATGGGATTGGGAAGCAATTTGGCTAACTCCTCGACTTTGAACCTACGGATATATTCGGCGCGGCCCTCATCGATCGCAGGGCTTCGCTCCCACCACTCAATGGCATCCCCGTCGATACGCCCCTCCCTAACCAATGGTCCGTAAACCTGGCCGGCGTTGTGAGGTGCCATGGCGAGACCAGTCGGGTATTCGACGGCCACAGCGGCCTCTAACGGGCTTTCGGACTGGCCTTCCAGGTGGATCACAGGTTGCATGGCGTCAATCCAGACACGCAATTTGATGGCATGTCCGTCGGTGGTTTTACCGCTCAACACGATTGAATTGGTGGCCAGCTCCAATTCCTGGCGGAACTCTTTGGCCCAAACCACCGGGGAGAACTTCAGGCGCAAGCGGCCGAGCTTGGTTTGCATCTGGGTGTTAAAACCCGCGCCGCGATAGCTCCAGGAATCCGGACTGCCGAAGTAAATGAGCAGTTCGTCTTTCTCCACCCAGACGTTGAGGCCGATCTTGCCGGCCCCGATAGGCATCGAGCCGCGGGCATCCACGCTCTGGCTGTCCCACACGATTTGGTAGGAGTCGAGCCATTTCTGGTCTGGTGCGGCGCGAAGGAACCCCAATCCCAGCAGAATCGATGCGGATAATGGGAGGATATAGGATTTCATGATTGTTGTGAGCCAATGGGTGAAAGAGCCCGGGAAATCCGAACCGGCGATCCAACGTGCGGGAAAGTGGCAATTCTTTCGGAAATCTTCCATTTTGGAGGGGCCGGTTCGCGGTTTCCGGCATCCGGGGCCTGAAAGCATAGGTGTTAGCCAGTGATTTGGGTGGTGGGCAAGGGGGGGGGGACGCGGCCTCGGCGGCTGTGACTGGTGGCATATCCGGGCTTTACCACTGGCCGTTCTGCGGCTATGTCGGTGGCGCGATGCACGGATTTTCCTACAAAAGCGGTTCGCTTCACTGCGAAGAAGTCGATCTAAACTCATTGGCCACCACCTATGGCACGCCGCTCTACGTTTATTCGGGCGGCACAATCACGGATCATTTCAGACGGCTCGACGAGGCTCTCAGCGGTGTGCCGCATGAAATTGCCTATGCGGTGAAGGCCAATTCCAATTTATCGGTGTTGCGGCTTTTGGCGGCGCAAGGGGCGGGCTTCGACATTGTGTCTGGCGGCGAGTTGTTCCGGGTGATCAAGGCTGGCGGGGATCCGGGACATTGCACGTTTGCCGGGGTGGGCAAGACCCGCGCTGAAATCATCTATGCGCTCAATGAGGGGATTTACTCGTTCAACGTCGAGAGCGAGGATGAATTGCGCTACCTCAACCAAGTGGCCGGCGAACTGGGATTGATCGCCCCGGCGGCCGTTCGCGTCAACCCTAACGTCGATGCCAAAACCCACAAATATATCTCCACCGGCAAATCGGAGAACAAGTTTGGAGTGGATTTCGAGTCTATTGCTGACCTGTACGAACGCGCGTCGAATGACCTGCCTCACATCCGACTTCGCGGCCTGCAAATGCACATCGGCTCACAGCTTACCTCGATTGCCCCGTTTATCGAGGCGGTGGAAAAGGTCACCCCGCTGGTGCGCCTGCTCAAACAACGCCACGGGATCGAGTTTTGGTCGATTGGCGGGGGCATTGGCATCGTCTATCACAACTCACTTGAATCCGGGGCGGCCGGGTGGTGGCAGCAGCGCGAGGGGACCGATGCGCCGCTGACCATTGAGCGGTATGGCCAGGAACTGGTGCCGCGGCTGAAGGATCTGGGGCTTAAGATATTGCTGGAACCGGGGCGCTATATTGTGGGCAACGCCGGGGTGTTGCTCACCCGTTGCCTGTATGAGAAAAAGGGTTTGGCCAAGACCTTCAAGATTGTCGATGCCGGCATGAACGATCTGATCAGGCCGGCGCTTTACGAGGGACATCACGAAATTGTGCCACTCACCGAGCCTGCTAGCGACGAACGGGTGATGGTGGACGTGGTCGGCCCGATCTGTGAGAGCGGCGACTTTTTTTGTCAGGACCGGGAACTTCCGGACTTTCAGCCGGGCGAGTGCGTGGCGCTGATGTCCGCCGGGGCCTACGGCTTCGCGATGGCTTCTAACTACAATTCCCGTCCGCTGCCCGCCGAGGTGCTGGTGGAGGGTGCCACTGCCAGAGTGATCAGGCACCGACAGGACCTCGATGCCTTGATCGAGGGGGAATCGTGAGTTCGCCTGCGCCACGTCATATCTATCTGAAGCTGCACCTGCTGGTGGCTCTGCTGGCGACCACAGCGGTGCTCGGTCGCCTCATCACGCTTTCAGCCACCAGTTTGGTCGCTTGGCGCACTTGTTTGGCGGCGCTCGGGGCGGCAGTGGTGGCCGTGGTGATGCGGCGCTCCCTGAGGTTGCCATGGCGCAATGCGGCGGCACTTCTGGGCATCGGCGGAATTCTTGGCCTGCATTGGATGTGCTTTTTCGGGGCGGTCAAGCTCGCCAATATCTCCATCTGCCTGGCCGGCATGGCCACTGTGTCATTTTTCACTGCCTTCACCGAACCTCTGATGGAACGGCGGCGGGTCCGTCCGCTGGAAGTCTGGCTCGGCTTGCTCGTGGTTGTTGGCATCGTGCTGGTGGCCGGCTTCGAACCTGATAAATCGTTAGGCTTGGGGGTGGCTCTGCTCGGTGCCTTGCTCGCCGCGGTGTTTCCGGTATTGAACCAGCACATGGTTCGCCAGCGGCGGCAAGACCCGCTGGTGATGGTCGCTTGGGAAATGGCTGGTGCCTGCATGATTTGTCTGATCGGCCTGCACTGGAGCGACGGTGCCGGTGCCTATCCGGCGCTGCTGGATTGGCGCGGTTGGGACTGGCTCTGGCTACTTTTGTTAGGCTGGGTATGCACGGTGTTTGCGCATGCATATCACATTCACCTGCTTCGCCACCTGAGCGCCTACACCGGCAATCTGGCGATGAACTGCGAACCCATTTACGGCATTCTAGCGGCCGCGGTTGTGTTTGGGGAACACCGCGAACTGCACCCCGGATTCTACATCGGCTGCCTCACTATAATCATAGCCAACCTCCTGCACCCACTGATCCTCGGCCGGTTAAAAAGACAGAAGGTCGCTGCACTCTGAGATACAAGCCCAAAGCGGACACGATGAAGGCTTCCAAGGACTGGCACTGGATGGAGGCGGCGCGGACGTTGTCGAAACAGATGTTGGGGGAACCGGCCACCTTAGACGTCACAGGATCAATCCATCTGTAATTGATGGATTCCCCGCCGACAAAGACCTTGAAATCATGCAGCGGAATGACTTGTTTTTTAATAACATCTTCGCCTCCGGATCAATCTGTGACATGTCGAGGTGCTGCCCTGCTTCCAAGGGGTTAGCGGCCGCCGAGGATTTGGCAGTGCATGAGTTAGATTCAATGACTATTTGGAAGGGCGGTGGCCGCCGGGGAGCTTCATTTTGCTGCTGGACCGATTTTTTCGGGGCTGCCGCAGATTGCGCTGGCTCTGCTAATCAGCACAGGTCATCATCTAGCCGGGTCTGCGATCCTGTGGGTCGCTCCAAGCCGTCCCATTTCACGATTGTTAGACCGACGAAAGCCAACCGCCTATGAAACCCATATCCCGCCACCGACAACAGAGCCTGGATCGACTGAGGCTGAATCGCGCATTGGAGAGCGCCCGTGAATTGCGCTCATCTCGTGATTTCAAAATCGCGTATTGCACGCTAAAGATAGCGAAATCCGTATTCCTGTTGCTGTGCCTGTTGCCCCTGACCGCATTCACGGAAAATGAGCCGACGGGAAGGAATGAGTCTGCCCCCGGCATGACAGACCGCATCTGGCGATCAGCTCAAGGAAAACCTGTGACGGCAGTGAGCGCATCCGAGCCGCAGAAGAGTGCCGGGGATCCACCCGCCCCCGGCGGTTTCAAATACTTTGTTGGAATCGTCGGCAATCCGTCCGTCCCGGACATCCGTTGGAGCGACGAGGAATTGGAGCCGATTAAGGCGCTCGGCGTGAACATGGTGCAACTCAACATCGCCTGGGGCGGCAAGCCTGCCAACGAGGTGCTCAATCTGGAGGACTTGGACAAGGAACAACGTGATAAGTTTGCCTTCCGGATCCAGCAGGCCAAAAAGCACGGACTCAAAACCATCGCCCAATTCGGGATTCCCAAGGCGTTCGGCTTCTCGCGGCCGGCCTGCATTTTGGACCCAGCGGTGCGAAGCAAATGCGCGGAGATGTTGGCGGACTTCATGACCTCCTTTCCAGAGGTGGATGATGTGTTGGTTTACACGTTTGACCAAGGTGCCTGGTTGTGCAGCGAATTCGGGCCGTGCCCGCGCTGCAGCGGCATTCCGTTAGATGAACGCGTGCCGGATTTCCTGAATCTGCTCAACGAGACGATGCGGAAATGCCGCCCTAACACGCGACTTTGGTGGAAACCATGGGAACTTTCCAGGGGGCAGGTTGTGATGATCCTCGACAAGGTGCAATCGGAGAACTTCGGGCTGGTGCTCAATCCTTCAACCAGCAACGAGGTCTATCCCTTCAACGACCGCTCGTTCAAGTCTGACCTCGGCGTGAAACGCTTCGTGCAACTGGCGAAGGAACGAGGTATTCCGGTGCTAGGTGAGTTTGACCACACGTTCTACAAGCCGCTCTATCTGATGGAGGACTTCTTTCCACGCCTCATCTACGGAGAACTGGCCGGCTGGAAGGAGATGGAGGGCATCGTGGGCGTGAAGGAGTATTACGGCTTCGCGCCGTCCACCTTTTCGGTCAATGCCGCCATGCTCAAAGCCTGGATGAAATCGCCCGACGCTCCGCTCAATAAACTGCTGCGGGAAATTGCCGAGCCCTACGGCCCGAATGCCGCGCCGCTCATGATCCAGGCGTGGGAGTATGTGGCGCAACATGTGGAGGCATACCCATGGGATGTCAGCTATCTGATCGGC
>CAIQXC010000202.1 GCA_903875675.1 Akkermansiaceae bacterium | reverse complement strand
GATCGTTCCTCCGCCAGCCATGAGGTTGACGGTCAAGGTACCGGCGTTATCCAAGAGGTTGATGTCGTCGGCGGCTTGCAGCACGCCGCCGTTGAAGTTGAAATACGCCTCGCCTCCGCTGCCGTTGGCAATGGGCCGGGCGCTGCTCAGTGTGCCGCTGTTGAGGTTGATCGTGCTGCCGGTTCCGCCATACGGGTTGAGCCACACATGCGAGCAATCGCCATAGGTGCCGGAAGCACTCCCGGCAGCCACGTTGAGAATACCGCCGTTGATCGTGAGCGTGCCCACGCCCTCTGCGCCGGTGTTGTTGATCTTGCCGCCGATATAGGTAGCGGTGACAATGCCGCCGCTGCCGCCCGCGTTGACCACCGCTCCGCTGTTGATGACCATTGTGCTCGCCCTGCCGAAGGATGAGCCGACGGCGAACACGCCATTCTCACCGATGGCCAACGTACCGCCATCGACGGTGGTGTCGCCGGTGTAGGCGTTCACCGCATTAAGCGTCAGCGTGCCTGAGCCCGTCTTCGTCAAAGAATTCGGACCGTAGCGGGAATCTTGGAACGGCGCGTTCACGGTCAGGCTGTCGGTGACATTCGGAGCGCTAACAGTCAGCGTGGGGTTGCCATTGCCGCCGATGTTGACGAAATTGTTCTCGCCGGAACCGACGCTGATGCTGCTGCTCCCTGTAGCTGTTAGCGTACCGGCCAGCTGAAATGCCGGGAACTGGGGATAAGCACCGCCATTGCACAGCAGGGTGCCGCCGTTCTGGTTGAGATTCCAAATTGTGTTGAACCACCCGGCAGAGGCCAGCGTGCCGCCATTGAGGTTGATGGTGGCTGAAGTGTTCGTGCGGTCGATTCCGAAAGTGTCATGCTGGGCGAAGCTAACGGTGCCGCTAGGGATTGTGGCGATGTCGCTGGCGACCGGTGGGCCGCCATTCCAGCCGCTCGCACTGGTATCGCTCCAAAGGAGTAACCCGCCTTCATCGGCACCGGCGGTCCAGCGCAAGACGGCATAAGGCTGCCCGCCCAGATAAGGATGCCAGGTCACTTGGTCCAGACTTTTTCGCGGTGATGTCGTGTGCGGCGGAAAATTTTATCCAGCGCGGCTTCGAGCATTTTGCCTTCATCGGCACGGTGGCCGTCGATCCAACTGCCATGGCCGGGCATCATCAGGCGTTTAACCGGGTATTGGCGGTACATGACCGCCGCGCGGCACTTGCTTACGACCTGAGCTTCCGCCCGGATGGCGTGCAGGAAGACCTCGAGCGGATCCGCGCCGAGGTAGGCTTGGCCCAACTGCTGCGCGAAGCACCCAAACCGCTCGCGGTGTTTGCCCTCAACGACTGCCAAGCTTGGGTCGTCTGCTGCATGTGCCAGGAACTCGGCCTTGACGTGCCGACAGAGGTGGCGGTGCTCGGCTCTGGGGATTGGCCGATCTCCCGCTGTCAAAACCCAACACTCTCGAGCGTGCGCACCGCCGCCGAGACGGTTGGCTTCGAGGCGATGAAACTGTTGCATCGGTTGATGGACGGCGCGCCAGTACCCGACCATCCGTTGCTCATCGGGCCGGAAAGGGTGGTCGAACGGGAATCAACATGCGCCGAATACCGCGGGGGGGGCGACGTCCGTCGCGCGGTGGAATTCATCCGCCTACATGCCTGCGAGGGCATCAAGGTAGCCGACGTGGTGCGCCATCTGCGCATAGCACGCCGGACCCTGGACCAGCATTTCTCCGACCGGCTCGGCCACTCCCCCGCCGAGGAGATCCGACTGGTCCGCTTGGATAGAGCTAGAAAACTGCTGGCAGAAACCGGACTATCGGTCGCCAGGGTGGCGGAGCTATCCGGCTTTAGGGACCTGGCGCTGTTCAACGCCAGGTTCCGCCAGCGTACTGGACTGACCCCCTCCGAGTTTCGCCGCCGCGAGCAGAAGTAACGGGCTTTCTGCTAGACAAGCCCGTCCCTAACCAGCCATTATTTGCCGACCTTGCGGAAATGATCTTCACTGAGCGGCCCGACCTGCTTGCCGGCACCGTTAAACAGGCCCGCCCGCACATAACCGGCCTGCTCGATGGTGACGGGTGCCTTGTACTCGGGCGATTCGGCCGTCGGTGGCTTGCCGTCGATCGTATAGCGGATCGTGCCCGCTTCGGCGGCGGCCATCGTCAGGGTGAATGATTTTTCGAACATCCGTTCCTCGGCGTTAGACAGGCCCTGGTATGTCCAGTGCACGGTGCGCGCCAGGTTTTCCAGCATGGCGTCGGTGACGGCCAGGCGTTCTTCAAAATCCGGCCAGGTCTTGCCTGCAGCGCCGTTCCAGACGCGCTCGCTCATCGCTGCCAGCGGCCGGCGGAGGTTGCCGAGTTCCATGGCTTGGGGTTGTTCCCATGAGCAAACCTGCGTGCCGCTCATACTGGCGGAGGAGTCCAATTGGCGCCATGTGGTGGCCGCATAATCCTTGGTGTATGCACCAAACCGATAGATATTCCACTCGAATATCTTCTGCGTGTAATCCGTCAGATTGCGCAACACATACAACGGCGTCCACGAGGCGTTGATCACCGTGTAGCCGTCCGCCAGCAGGTCGTTCGGCTGATAGAAACGGTTCTCGTACACCATCACGATCACATCCTTGGGCATCGGAAATTTGCTATTAGGCTCACGGCCGAACCCCTCCCACACGATGGTGCGCTTGCCGTTCTTTTTAACTGCGGCATCCATCAGTCCGAGGAAGCGCCGGTACATTTCATGCTGGTCCTTGGCGCCCAGCCCGAGTTTTTTAAAAGCCTCCTGGAAGTGGACGTTTTGATCGGCGTACACATAATCGGCCTCGTCGCCCCCGATGTGGAAGTAGGGCGAGCTCTTGAACACTTGGCACATTTCACCGATGATGGTGATGCAGGCTTGGTTAACCTCGTCGCGGGCAAAGTTGATGCTGGCGTGATGCTCATAGGGCTTGGTGCCACGGATCATCCAAAAGTCCGGATCCGAGCGGTTGAGCGCGCCACTGTGGCCGGGAATGTCGAACTCGGGAATAAGCGTCACGTTGCGCGCATCGGCATAGGCGACCAAGCCGGTGAGCTCGTCGAGCGGGTATGGCTGGCCACCATTTTGATTTTGCGTGAACGCCTTGGGAAACGCCTTGGTCGGAAACATGAACCCTTGGTCATCGGATAGATGCAACTGCACATATCGAATCTTATACAGCCGGCACATTTCCACAATCTGCTTGAGATTGTCGATCGTGTGATATTGGCGCGCCACGTCGATCATCAACCCCCGGTAGGCCTTGTCGGGGCTGTCATCAAGCCGTACCCGCAATAAGGCCGCCGACTCTCCCTGGCCGCCGATCGCCTGCAGCAGGCTGACCGTACCCATGGCAACCGCACCGTAGTTGCCGCCGGAGACGACTGCTTGGCTGCCCACGCGGAGCCGGTAGGCCTCGTCCTTGAGGCTGCTGTCGAGTGTTAGCACGATGTCGCCGGGCTCGCCCGGGCCGCTGCCGGTCGCCAGCTTCAGGCGGGTGGTGGCGGCGATTTCCTCGGACAACACCTTGGCCAGTGGCAGCAAGACCGGCGCCCTGGCCACAATCCGCGCAGACGCCAAACGCAATTGGCCTGCCTCGACTTCGACTTTTTTCGGCCACGGGATGAAGCTGGCACGCGCGTCGGCGGCTGGCAACCCGGGGCTGGCCAAAGCGGCTGTGAGACATGCTAACAGAAAAATAAACGGACGATGGTGGTTCATGATGGATCGATTATGTTGCGGGTTCTCTCTCAATTCTAGTCTTGCCAGGCGGGGGTCACGGTGGCCGCCACTTCCTTCACGCTGAGGTCGGGCTTGCTCCACTCGATTTTTGTTAGTGCAGTGCGGGTGTCTTGGGTGATCGGCAGGTGCCAGTCGCCGGCAAACACCGGACTAAGGTCCTTGTGAGCCGCCACACTTGCGCATAACAGCCAGTACCAGCCTTGGCTGAGAGCGCTGGCCTTGGTGTCCGGCTTGGATTGCGGGCAGGTGGCCAGTTCATGGAAGAAGCGTTGCACCCATGGTTCGCCTCCGCAATCGCGGCGCAGGCGCAACATGGCCGAGGCATAGCGCACCGGTTGGTCAGATGGATCGATCACCTTGCCGTCTTTGTCCTTGATGAGGCTAACCTTTTCACCGATGCCAAAGCTGGTGGTGAACAAGTCCAAAAAGCTCATGCCGCTGGCGGCCATCAGCGGTTCCACACTCTCGATGGTCCGGCGCGTCGCTGCATCCGTGTCCTCGTAGTGCAGGACGTCCATGCATACGTAGCGCATGAAAACCGCAAAGCCGGTGATGAAGCACGAATGCCGGTCACCAAATGTGTAAAAATTACGCCCCATCTCGTAAAATACATAGTGTGGCATCGCCTTGGGGTGAGTCTTGAGCTCGGGATAATTGCCGTCGTAGAACATTGCCAACTCAATCCCTGTGGCCCCCACAAAACCGCAGCCCGCTCCACATGTTAGATCAGCACTCGGCACCGCCGCAATCGTGACCTTGCCCCCGATCTGCTTGAACGGCTCGGGTTTTTGGCCTGTTAGATCGGCGTACAATTGCCAACCAGCGTCGAGTCGTGATACCCAGAGGCCCATCAGGATTGGATCCAGCGTGTCATCGATGCTCAGGAAGATCACCTGTTTGCCGGTCCAAGGTGTCAGTTGCAAGCTGAGTTCGCGCTTGGCCCAGGCCTTCGGCTCAAAGGCGAATTTGGAATAATCCAAGCGTGGGCCGGGCTGCAGCGGGGCGGGTTGTGCCGCCGGAATTCTAGCACTTAACAAGAATGGCAAGAGTGCCAACAGCAGGGAGTAGCGAAATCGTTGCATGCAGCACACTGGAGACGTTGGATTTAGGTCCAATGTTTCAGGCAACCGATAATCGCGATGGGGATTCTCTGGAGATAGGGTCATAGCAGGCTGGCAGCGGGTTGCCAAACCAACTCTCAATCCCTCAGACTGGATGGCAAGCACCGCAACACCAGTTCTCGGTGTACAAACATTGCATATCCCGGTCTCGCCCGATACCTGCTAACGGATCAACCACCGCTCCGACCCTTCTCCTTCATCACGAGGCTGCGCCGCACACCCACGACGCAAGCCTCAAAGACAGCCCTTGAAGTAGAGAGTAGAGAATTACTTCGTGGCAGGCAGCATTTTGATCTTGAATCCCTTGAACTGAATCGTCATGTCGAATCAGGCATGCATTTGCAGCGCGATGACCCCGTCTTTGCGTGCATTCGGGCTGTTGTCGGTCATGTCGGTGGTGACTTCACCGTTGATTTTGTAAGTGATCCGGTTGCCGTCGGCGATGACTGCCTGCCCACTGCAATTTTTCATCTTGCAAAGGGTATCCAAACCGCACACTTTGCCCTCGTACACTTCCACTTTTCTCAACGTAACGCGACCCGTCGTGATCAATCACGACCCGTGGCAGAATATACGGCAGAAAATGATGAATACTCGATCCCTCCGCAGGCTAGCTATTGTGACGGTGGCAGTGATTTCCGTTGCAATCGTCGCCTACTTCTGGTGCGGGGTACGCCGTATCAAGACAGATATGATTGCTGGCGCAGTCGGCGCGTGGCTGAATAGCTTGAATTGGCTGCCATCCCGAGGAATCAAGACATCCAACAAGACGCCGAACCAGCGGGCGCTGACCAACCGGCTACCAAGCCCCCAGATAAGCCTCCCGTGAAGGATCAACCCTCAACCCCAACGCCGAAGGATTACCCCCGGTAGCCGGTGGCAGGCCCGCACATTCTGCATTCCAATGCGATGAAGAAACTTTTCGTTCGTGCTCATTCTCGCCGGCCCGCCAGTTAAGGCTGGCATTGTTGCCGAGGTCATGCGGTCGGTGAGCGGCAACGCGAAGTTGAAAATGGCCCAGAGCGACCTGATTATCGTTTCCACCTGCCTGAACTGAGAAAATAGGAACACATGAAAATTGGACTGATTATGATGGTTGCTTACGTCGTCGTCGGGGTATCGGGCGCGTTGGCCGAGACAGGCCCTGCGAAGGATTCCGCCATGCAGACACTCAGCACTGATGGGTTCAGCATCGGTATCGACAACACCGGGCACATCCGCAGCATGACAGACGCCAGCAAGAAAAGTTACTCTCCAGCCAACCAGGCCTGCCCGATCTTGGGGATCGTTGTCGCCGGCAAGACCTACGCTCCGACAGGCGCTGTGTGGTCCGGCAAGGAACTGGAGCTTAGTTACGAACCGGGCGTGAAAGCGAAGGTGATGGTTGCCGCCAAATCCACGCACATTACATTTGATCTGCTCTCGGTAACGCCCAACGAGAAGGTGGAGATGGTGATCTGGGGACCCTACACCAGCACCGCCAATCAAAAGGCTGGCGCGATGACGGGTCTGCTCTGGGACGATAATTTCGGCACTGGCTTGCAGGTGCTCAATACGAAGACGCTCTACCGCGCGCCCGGTCAGCCGGAGAACGTGCTGTCGGCCTACTGCCGCGACCGCGAGCGACCGACGGACGCCAGTGCATATGGGCACACGTTCAAAGCGAGCTTCCCCGGCGAAGGCGTCGCCGGCAGCAAGATCGCTCTGTTCGGCTGCGCGCCCAATCAGATGCTCAGCATAATCGAGGCAATTGAACTTGCCGAGGGCTTGCCGCATGTCACGCTCAACGGCAAGTGGGTCAAGGCGCTGCCGGGCGTGCCCTACCTCGGATTTGAATTTGGGGAAGATACCATCGACCAGTTCATCAAGGTTGCGCAGGACGCGGGCATTCCGTTCATCTATCATCCTTCGCCGTGGGAGACGTGGGGGCACTTCGAGCCCAAGAAGGCGCAGTTCCCCAACGGACGCGAAGGATTTAAGGCATGCGTGGACAAGGCGCACAAGGCGGGACTGCGAGTCGGCGTGCATACGCTGGGAACCTTCATCACCGGCGACGACGCCTACGTTACGCCCAAGGCCGACCCGCGCCTGGCCAGTTCCGGCGGCAGCAAACTCAGCAAGGCCGTCGCGGAAAAGGGCATTGTCATTGAAGTCACTGACGGTGCCGCCTTCAGTGCGCCCGGCCAAAAGAAAATCATCCGTATCGGCACGGAACTGGTGACCTACGGCAGCGTGAAGGGTGCCGCCCCCGCGACGCTCGAAGGCTGCGAGCGCGGCGCGTTTGGAACCACGGTCGAGGCGCACCCTGCGGGCACCGTCGTCGACCGGCTCATTGCAACGGACTTCTTCTCGCCGATCTTCCTAGGCAATCGCGAACTGAATCACGAGATCGCGCAGCGTGCCGCGAAAAACTGCATCGAGTGGAACCTGGATAAGTACGAGTTCGACGGTGTCGAGGGCACTATGAGCTGCGGTCTGGATTATGCGATTCCCGATTTCGTGAAGGCCTGGTACGACGCGCTGGGGCTCAGGAAGGGCAAGGTCATGCTCGGAGGCAGCGGCCTGGACAACTACACCAATCACATCATGGACTGCGTAAACTGGGGCGAACCGTGGGGCGCCGAGTTTCGAAAAGGCATGCTCGACTACCGCTTCATGCGCATGGACCAGTACCGCCACAACCTGCTGCCACACATGCTGGGGCAGTATGCCGCCCAGATGTACGCTGTGGCTAGCGATGCGCCAGCCGAGAGCAGCCGTTGCCGCTCCGAGGATGTCGAGTGGCTGATGGCCTTGCGCTGCGGGCATGACGCCGGCTTCTCGCTGACCTTCACGCCCGACTGGAACGCCTACCTGCGTGGCAAAAAGACCTCGCCCATCGCTGCGCTGATAATGCCCAATGTTGATGAGTTGACCAAGGCCATGCACGCATGGGAGACGGCCTACCAGGCCAACGCATTCCCCGCCGATGTCAAGACGCTCATCGGCGACCGCAACCGCGAGTTCCACATGGTGGAGAACGGCCCGACCTCGTGGACGCTCTATCCGCTCCACGTTGCCACCGGCAATATCGAGGCGGCTACACCGATCATTAAGACCGACAACCCGCACGAAAACGCGCCGGTGAATTTCGTGATTTTCAACCTCGGTTCGCCCGTCAGCAAGCTGGTGCTGAAACTGCCGGGCAACGTGACTGTGTCGCTGGAAGACGCGGAGCTTAAGGGTGAAGAGATCATTCGCTACACCGGCGGCGAAGATGCGGTGATCTACGGGCGCAACTGGAACAAGCTGCGTACAGTGAAGGTCAACGCCAAGCTCCTGACGCTGGCGAAAGGCCCGGCCGAGATTGCTGTCGATTGGGTGGGCGATGATAAAGTAAAACTCTACGCGGAAATTCGGTTGGTCGGCCCGGCGCGGCAGCTCACGCCGCAGAAATAGCAGAGATGGTTGCGAACGCCCCTACACGCTTACGCTCATCTTTGAAGGCATGGCCTGGCCTGCGACCCGAGCGAGAAAATCTATATATATTCCTTCACCATGTAGCCCGTCCAGATAGGGTGACATGGACAAACCCCAAAATACAATCCCATGATCCTCTGCACCCCAAAAGGAATTTTCTCTTGGAATTATAACATCAGCGGGACCGGACACTCCGCCATTGTTGAGCTCAACTGGATGCGCGAACGCGGTTGTTGTCATAGAGTTTTTTGAACGGGGCGAGCGCCTGGTAGAACAGATTCCTGGCACAGATCTTGATGGCGTCCAGGAGGGTTTTGTTAGCAG
>CAIQXC010000201.1 GCA_903875675.1 Akkermansiaceae bacterium | reverse complement strand
CGCGTCGAGATCTGTCCGGGCAGGAATTCGCGCGAGCGGAGCCGGGCAGAAGTCAGAGCCGTCATAGTAGCGATGAAGCGGGGTAATGCCTGTGGAGCGAGGGACGGCAGGAAGGTGGAAAGGCAAAAGCCATGAATCGCGAAGAACCATCCGCACCAGTTCCCCAGAGGGATAAACAAGCGGAAGAGGACCTGTGTGGCGCAGTATCCCGCATTCGGGACAGCCTCCGCCTCCACCTTCCGCGCCAAATCGCAGATACCGTGGACTCGGACGACGCAGCGGTGCTTGAGGATGGCAGCCATGCTCACTTCATTTGATAAAATATTTCCCCACATCTCACGCCACCGCCGTGTGGCCACTTCATGCCACATGACAAGTTGGGTTTTTGTGCCCAATACTCGTTGCTCCTTAGGATTGTCAGCGTCTGTACCCACAGATGTTATCAGTCTGACCGTGCCTCACCTCAAATTCCACCTTCTTGAGACAAAAAACAGTCTTCACTGATAAAAATTCAGGATTTAGCGAAACACACCGGGGAACTGTGGCGATAACCAACCGAATACTTCCTCTCAAATCCCCCAATGTCTTGAATGACCTGCAGTCCTTCTCATTTTATATGAATGCTCAACAATACCTGCGTGGTTCTGCCGCTGAGCCTAGTGATGGCGAGAATGTCGTCACTGTTGGCAGGTATCCAAGCGACGCCAATTTCGAGGGCTTTTTGGGTGAAATTGACGATGTCAGAATCTACAGTCGCGAGCTATCTTCGGCCGAGGTCACCAGTCTCTATGGGACGCGGGAATGAGTGGTCCACCCGAGCGATGCAACCGGTGCTTCAGTGTTTCGGTGTTTCAGTCAGAGAGAAAGGACCCGTCGCTATGCACCGAGATTTCACTCTTCTCTTACGGAAACACCGAAGCACCGAAACACCGAAGCACCTACCCCACCGGCTCACCGAAGCACCGAAACACCGAAACACCTCTTCCAACCCCAATGAACTCACACTCGATCCCGATCCTGGCTTTCTCGATTTGCTGCACTCTTGCGTTGGGACTGCTGGAACCGGCAGCTGCGGAACCCACCCTCCAGTTTCGCTGGCTTCAAACTGACTCGAAAACAGCCGACGCCTTGGTCAATGCCATCAAGGGTAACAAACTGGCCGTAGACGTCTTCGGTGCGAAGATCGACGAGCAAGTGAGAAGCGGGAAAATCACGGAATTGGCGTTTATCAACAAGAAATTTATTTCCGGCGAGCGCTTCGTGTTGTCGCCCAAGACTGGCAAGATGCCGCTTGGGATAGAAGCTGTGGCATCAGTTAGAGAGAACGGGAGCCTTGTGGACTTGCGTTATGTGATGGAGTGGACACCCAAGGTCCCTGGTGGTACTGGGTTATTGAAGATGAATTCAGGCATGACGATTTCAAATAGATTCTACCATTTATGTGGGCGTTGGGCAGACGCTAGGACAGGTTTCCTGTTGCTGGCGTGCGCCTCAGGTCTAGCCGTGCCGGCACCAACCCCAGATGGTCCGCTCGACCGCGCGGGGAACCCTGCAATCGCGAGCCATATAGATACCGAGTGGCGGGAAACCACCGCCGCAGATCTCGCCAAAGTAACGCAAGCGCCGCCTGAAAGCCGGGCCAAAGCGTTGGTTTGGCTGCGCGGACGCTCCACGCAGATTGCCAGCACCTCAGGAATAGGCCTACTAGGCGAGAAAAGCAAACTTGAGTACCTATGGGGTGGCAAATCTGACATGGAGTTGGCGGCAGATATTGTCAAGAACCCCGAAAAAGCCGCCAAGGAGCCACCTCCCCGTCCTGGTGTGACGTTTCAATGGGAGCCGAACATCATAGAGGATGACAAGGCTCTCGGCGGAATCACCACCACCGATTCGATCGAGGAGATCGAGGCCAAAGTGAATCATCAGATCCTCAGTCAGACGCTCGATCTACGGTTTGCCGCCACCTACGTGCCTATCAAAGCGCGTGACGAGTCGGCGGAGATCCAGTTCGAATTTTGGGGTAAACTGAGCTCCGGGGTGACGGAGTTTGTATCTGCGAAAACCCCGTCGAAGGAACCCGGCCCGATTGTGGTGCTGATTTTCACCCCTTGGTATGATATCATCCGCTGAAAATGCCCGCCACGGGGAATTCAGAGCATTTGTAAGTTCGGTGAAAGCCGCCTTTAGATCGCACATACATCGCCCTCGTTTCAGCGACTGCCCTTAGCCCCCATCATCGATTCGTCATGCCCCCCAATTCCGATCACCGTTCCATGGCAGCATGCGTAACACGCCGAGCGAATCGATTGTTGCTGCTTGCTGCGTGCTCGATGCTTTTCAGCGCATCGGCCGGCACGGCTGCAGCGCAGTCGTGGGTGTCACAGCGGCTCTTGAATGAGGCCGATCATGCGTTGGAGGCGAGGGATTACCGTGCCGCCGTATCCAAGTTTGCGGCGTTGGTGGACACCCTCGACCGAACGGCCCCTTCCACCTTGGTCGAGATGCTCTATTTCAAGATCGGCCTAGCCTGTCTGATGGACCATAAGGCCGCTGAGGCCGAGGAGGCCTTCACCACCTGCATCACAAAATTCCGCAACGGCCCCTACGCGAGTCGTTGTTATCTCGAGGTCGGACGGGCCTGCCTCGCCCAACCCGCTCCAGAGAAAAGGGACAAGGCGATCAAGGCTCTTAAAATAGCGATCACGGACCCGAAATACGCCGCCGAAGCTGGCCTTGAACTCGTCAGGATGTATCATGATTCGCATCAGGACGAGGCGGCACTGACGGTGTATCGCAGCTTGATGAGCTCGCCTATCGATACCTTCGAGCAGGCCAATGCTGCTGTGGATATGCTTTGCCAGATGTCACACGGCAGCAATCTGGCCGAAGTGCTGCCTTATCTGGAGCGCTTGAGGCACCAGGCCGGAGTTAGCACTTCGCTTAGCTGGTTCGTATCTCGGATGATCGTTGCGGGAGACGAGGCCGGGGCTGCAAAAGACTACGGGCTGGCGCTCGCTTTCTACCAGACAGTGCCGTCGCGTAAGCAGATTTTGGAATGCCAGAGTCGGGCACTTGAAGCCCGGCGAAAAATCCTCCGTCCCCTCGAAGCAACCCTCGCCACCGAGCGCAAGAACCCGGACAAACTACGCTCCAAAGCCGGCGAATTGATTGCCAGCCTCAAGCCTGGTATAACGCTGGCTGAAAATGCAATGGCCGCCATCGATGGTAGCGCGGATTTCGACGCGGCCCTGCTGATGCGCCGCGGGCGCTGCCTCTACCACTTGGAGCGGCCTACGGAGGCCCTGCTGTGCTTCCGCACCCTGCGGGCCAAATACCCGGCCGCCATCGATGCCAAGGATGCCGCCTACGCCGAAATCAGCCTCCTCAGTAAGCCCGGCAATACCGCCGAATTTCAAGCCCGCAGCGCCGCATACCTCCGCGCCTATCCAGACGCCGACAATGCGGAACAAGTCGCCGCGCTTGCTGGTGAGTCGCTAGTGAAGGACGGAAAATGGCCGCAAGTGGGCACGTTCTATAAATACCTCGTAACTCAATTCCCAAATTCCACCAGCCTTGACCGATACGTGTTTTTTCAGGCCATCGCTGACTATCAAAATGCCGAGTATGCGGCGGCAGCCCTTTCGCTGGAATCTTTCCTCAAGACTTATCCTAACAGCACTCTGCTGCCGAGCGCCACTTACTACGCGGCCATGGCGCATTTCTTTAACAACGAGTACCCGCCGAGCCTTGTCTTGTGCAACGAGTATCTCGCGAAATTTCCAACAGGCGACTTTGCCGGGGAGCTGCTCTACCGCCGGGCAATCATCTATTCTAGCGATAATGAGACTGCCCACAGTGACAAAATCATTGGCGATATCGAGGGCTTCTTGAAAGACCATCCGAACGATCCCTTCGCCGGTTCCATGCTGTGCCTTCTGGCTGATACCTACTTCAAAACAAAGGATGAGAATGCGGCGTTGGAGGCGTTTCGAAAGGCGGCATGGACCGACAGCCCGGACGAGGTGATTCAACGCGCGCTGGACTCCGCCACCACGATTCTCCAAAGCCGCAAGGACTGGAGCGGCATCGCTGCACTGCATGGAGAATTTCTCAAGCGCAAGCCCGCCAGTCCGTTGGCACAGGCCGCCGCGAATTGGGTGGTCAAAATGAAAACCCGTGGTGAAACGGGTGATGGGGCCATAAGGATTATCGCCGACGAACTCAAGACCAGCATCACGGATCCTGCCAACGCACAGGTCGAGGAACTCCTTGACCAACTCGTCAAAACCCTCGTCCCTCGCAAGAATACCCCACCACCCGATCCGGATGCGCTCGACAAGCAACTCGTCGAACTGCTCAGTGCGGCAATCAACGGCAAAGACAACCTGACAACCAACGCCCGGATTTATTATGCCCGTGCCCGCCTCTGTCAGGCGCTGAAGCTCTCAGATCGGGCCGAGCTCTATCTGAAGGGAATCGCCACCAACCATGCGAAGGAGCCCTCTGTGCTCAGCCCGGCCCTGTTGGAGGTGTGTGGCAATATCCTTCTCAAACGGGGTAATTTGGATGACGCGTCCAGCATGTTCAAACGACTCATGGAGCACTGCAAGGATTCGCTCTTCAGGGATGCGGGACCCGTCGGCCTTGGTTTCGTGGCCCTTGCACGCAAGCAATCCGCCGAGGCCCTCCAGATTTTCGATGACGTACTGGCGAATCATCCCGACTCGCCTCGCTTCAAGGAAGCCACCCTCGGCAAGTTGCAGGCGCTGGTGGAACTCGAGCGGGATGAAGCCGCAGACAAACTGGCGCTGCAAGTCGTGGGGGATAAACAGTTCCACGGTGAGCCCGCCGGCCGCGCCTATTTGTTGCAGGCCCAAGGGTGGCGTAAGCAGGCAGCCAAGGGCGAGACCGACACAGCGCGGGAACTGCGCCGCAAAGCACACGCGATCTATCAACGGGTTTATCTAGCCTATCAAAGCTGCCCGGACGTTTGCGCGGAGGCCTACTGGCAGGCGTATGAAACAGCCAAGGAATTGCACCAGGACGCACTCGCCACGGAAACCCTGCAAGCGCTTGCCAAGCATCCGAAGTTGCAAAATACCCAGCGTGCCAGTGACGCCATCAAGCTAAAGCCATGATCCACTCCACAGAGTCATCACCAGCCCATCAGGCGACAATCGGCCCTAAACCGAGGCCAAGCATCGCTTCGGCAGGCATTGCCACACCTCCGGCCCCCCGCTTGAAACGCAGCGGCACGCCCTTCGCGCCGCCCCCGCAACTCAATGCGCCCAGAGCGGCCGCACAAGGCACTCCCGTCGCTCGGTTCGTGCATCCGCTGCCACAAGCGACCCTGCCGCGCAAGCTCACCATTTGGGACCGGATTGGCGGTGGCCCCTTGACTTGTGCCATCATCGTGCATGCCATCGTGCTGGTCCTCGGAGCGATTTGGATTTTTCAAATCATCCGTTCACCTGAACCACCAACTGACATGATGACCCTGGGCGGAAGCAGCGGCCCGCGCGGCACTGGCTATCAAGTAAAGACTGCCAAACTTGCTCAAACCACGCCAATTTCCAAGGTCAAACATATCTTCGCGGAAGGTGCTCCGGCAAAGTTTATCATCCCCGATCAGGTTGCTGATTTGGGTAAAGTGTCCTCACTCGCCGGGGGCTTGGGCGGCACCAGCCAAGGTGGCGGTGCCGGCAATGGCGTCGGCGACGGTCATGGCCTGGGCAACATGGGTATGCGCTGCTCAAAACAGGACCGCATGAAACGCCTCAACGATAATGGCGGCACTCCCGCTTGCGAGGAAGCAGTGCTCAAGGGCCTGCGCTGGCTCAAAGCCAATCAACAGCCGGATGGCTCATGGATCGGCCGCGACCGAATCGCCATGACCGGTCTAGCCCTGCTAGCCTATTTCGGCCACTGTGAAACACCGGCCTCTCCTGAGTTTGGCGAATCTTGCCTGAGGGGTATCACCTATCTGGTTGACATCGGCATGCAAACCGACGGCAGACTCGTCGATAATCTAGGCATCAAGCCGGGTGTGGTATCCCGCAATGGACGTGACCCACTTGATGAGGCGCGAATCGCCCGCGCAGCCCTCGATGCCCTAGCGGCCCTTGGCTCCCGTGATAGCAAGGAGGTTCAAGCTGCCCAGGCTCGAGAGGCCCAGGCCGCAGCCATCCAAGCCCGCGAAGAGCAAGCGCGAAAAGCCCAGTTACGAAGTAACATGATGCATTTGCTGGTCAATCCATACGCCCACGCCATCGCCACCTATGCGTTGGCCGAAGCCAGTATTTTTTGCCAGGAAATCAAACATGATGTCCCGTCATTGCTGGAAGTCACCGGGCAGGCTGGCCAATATATCATCGACAACCAAAACTCGTCGGGCGGTTGGGACTATAACTATAATTTGTCCGGGCCTCGCGGTGGCGATGTGTCGATCTTAGGCTGGCAACTTCAGGCGCTGAAAGCCTGCAGCCATAGCTCCATCAAATTCAAAGGCATGGACGACTGCGTCAACAAAGCCTTCAGTTACCTTTCTGGTCGCCATTCGTATAATGGTGGCTACGGCTACAACGACGCCTCTGGGGTGACCGACGGATTGACTGCCATCGGCATGCTCTCCTACCAAATGTGGGGCAGAGGGCAAAGCGAGGAGGTTCGCAAGGCGGCCGATTATGTTCGCCAAATCATGCGCTTCGATTACCAGAATAACAGCAACCTCTATGTCCACTACTACCTGTCCCAGGCGATGATGCAACATGGTGGCCACGCTTGGGCGGCTTACAATGTGCTGTTCCGCGATCAGCTCCTCAACAACCAAGACAAGGATGGATCCTGGAATACGCCGCGCGACAAATGGGCGAGCGATCCGGTCTTCAGCACCTGCTTCTGCACCCTCATCCTAGAGGTGTACTACCGCTTTTTAAGTACCGATTCCAGATCCGACAAGCACCCTGCCAAATGACACTGCCATGACGACTGCCTCACCGGTCCGACCATCGGTTCCGTCAACGGTTCTTACCTCAAAAGCGATTTTTTAGCAAAAAACGCCAATGGTGTGAAACCATACCGAAAGCGATGGCGAGTTCCCTGTGAACCCGAAAGGCACAGGAAATCCGCAGTCATTCCAACATGCCGAGTGGGGCCTGTTCCCACCTTCCCGGCCGAAGCGACTGCCGAGCAGTCAAAAGAGCGCCTCCGAGGCCTAGTGAGTGACTTGCTGAAATTGGCCAAGACAAACAAGCAAGCCGCCGCAATCGTCACAAAGTTCAACCTCTCGAAATTGAAGCTGGCAAAGTAACCCGAGATCACCTTGTCCCCCATCAGCCGCGCCAAGGTCGGCTCGACCGCCCGTACCCAAGCCTCGGCACCGGCAGGACTGGGGTGCAACAAGTCCCACATCAGGTCGGTGTTGATGGTGCCGTCGGGACGCAGAAAGACGTGATTCACGTCCAGCCAGAAAACGTGCTCGCCGTCGGCCAGTTTGGCGGTCAGTTCGCCGGCTCGGCGGCATGTTTCGATGCATTGTGGCGACGAATTGAATGCCGGCGGGCTAACGGATTTCTCGTTATCGCCACCGCGCGGAAAGATGCGCAACACGAGGATCTTGGTGGCCGGATGGCGTTGTCGGATCAGATCGACGATCGCCTTGGTGCCGGCGAGGATCTGCTCCGGGGTGTGAACACGCGCAAAGTTGCGGTCATCGCAGTTGTTGGTGCCGATCAGCAGCATGACCACCTTCGGCGACTTGGCGAAGTCGAGTTCGCCGTGTTGCAGGTTCCACAGGATTTCCTCGGTGCGCTGGCCGTTCATTCCAAGGTTCATGGCATGACGAGGTGCGAAGTGGCGGTTCCACACGGCTTGGTTCGGCGCATACTTGCCGTCGTTCAATTCGCCCAACGAATGGGTGATCGAGTCGCCGATCAATACCAAGTCGTAGTTTCCGGCTTTGACCGCCACGACCTTCTCCTCGTGCCGCGGATTGCCGTTGCGGGTCGGAAAATCCGCATCGCCCGCCTGCGGCTCGGCCGCAGCCAAGGTGGCCAGTGTCAGGAACAGGGTGCCAACCCATCGGATCTTGCATCGATTCATGGGTGAAAGCATGGTCCATCGGCGATTGCGGTCAAGCGGAAATCAGGATGGAACTCGCGACGGGTCGGCGGAAGCTCCGTCAGTCCACGGCGGCCGTCCCGCGTAAAATAAAGGTCGGTTTTCCAACGTTGATGGCGTTTCAAGTCACCCTGTGAGATGCCCCCTGTCGAGGCGGCGGGTTCATTGGCGATTCAGGGTCATCGGCGGTCATAGACACGCTGCTACAAGGCGACATCTATTCTTGTGCGGCTCCTGGTGCGTCAGGCCAAGCCTGACTTCTCTATTGTTCTGAAACGTGAACAACATGTCAAATAAGTGTCCAACATGTAGCCAAACCGGCGCTGAAAGGAGCAATCCCGAAGGCGAAGCCCGGTGCGGCGAACCTGCG
>CAIQXC010000200.1 GCA_903875675.1 Akkermansiaceae bacterium | reverse complement strand
CGGGTTTTTTCCGGCATAATACATATAATAGACACCGTCTTTCAAAATGGGTTTCGCCGGTGCCTGCGGCCGCTCCTCGTCCCATTCACCGGGTTCACCTTTGGGAATGGATAGCCCCTGATAGGTCCACGTCAGCCCGTCGGGAGAGGTTGCGTAATCGATGCGCGAATCGCCTTTGCCGCCGCAGCCGGTGTCCTGCCACGGGTTGGCGCTGGTGTAGTACATGTAATAGGTATCGCCGAATTTGACAACCGATGGATCCTTGGCCCAGTCGTCGTCCGGATCCCGATAGACCGGTTGCTCCGCAGTCTTCCAGGTGCCCGATGCCAACAGGGCGTCCGCCGGCACCACCACCGGAACGGCGGGCTTGGGAGCGGCCAGCCCGAGCGACGCAGCGGCGGCGACGCACACACCTGCCAGGCACGTCTGCAATGCCAGGCAGGCTGACAGGCTGCCGCTCGCCTTCTGGGCAATTTTGAAAATCCAATTGGCGCAGTGAGTGGGGGAGGCGAATGGGAGGATTTTGATGTTCATGGCGGCAGGCAAATGCGCTGCGTATCAACGCTGCAAGTGACCCGGATTTTTCAGTCAATTCCAGCGAGGATCACGGGGTCACGTGCAATGTGATCTGACGCTCAGAACGCCTGTCCTCGAGCTTGATTTAGCGGGGGGGCGATGAGCACGGGGCTGATGGATGTTCGATTTCTAACATTTCTGGACGTTGTTGGAAGCCTCGGGCATGTTGCGCACCATGGAACCCACCCCCACAACTCCCGCCCCGCCGGCCAAAGCCAGTGGCCATTTCCGATTTCATGCGCCGCACCTGCATTTGGCACCGGTATTTGGCAACGATTGGTTTGCGCTCAAGGCAGAGGCGTTTGCGCGGTTTTTCGGCACGCCGGTATTTTTGGTGGCCCAGACGCTGATTGTGGGTGTGTGGATTGTCCTCAACACGATGGGCGTTTTCAATTTTGATATTTATCCATTTATTTTGCTAAATTTGGCGTTCAGTCTGCAGGCGGCGTACGCGGCACCGTTGATTTTACTGGCGCAGACGCGGCAGGCGGACCGCGACAAGGTGCACGCTGAGGCGGATGCGCAACACCGCGAGGCGCTGGCTCAGGCCAGCGAGCAACGGCAGGCGCTCGCCGTTTCACAAACCGAGACGTTGTTAGGATTGATGCGCCAAAACACCGAACTCACCGAGGTGACCCGCGCCCTGAGCGAGCGAATCGAGTCGCTCACCGAGGAAGTGCACCGCCACATCATCGCCAAGGACTGAGCCTCACTTCGTCTCGCAGGCCTGCATCACCGTGCGGAAGTCCACGTCGTTGCGCTGGGCAAGGGCCTCCTGCACCCCGGCGAAACAAGCCAGGATCCGCTGGTAGTCCGGATCAGCGGCAGAGGCGAAGTCGCCCTTGGCCAGTGGCACGGCTAGGAACGGGTTTTTCTCAGGGTGGTCGAGCCGCACAAAGAACGTCTTAGGCAACTTGATCCCGCGGCGTGCGGCAACCTCTTTGAGAACATCGTCCAAACCCTTCGGCAGGATTTGGCGGCAACCGCGTAGCTCTGACTGACGCGATTGTGAGGTCCCATAAAAGGGCACGTTCAGATCGATCCACATGAGGATTCTCAGCCGTTCGTCGGCAGTCAGGGCGACGCGCGGCTTGCCCTTGGCATCAGGGTGGCCGGAGATGACGACTTCGGCCAAGCGGCTCACCGGCGAGCCCCAGCTTTTCGGTGCCGTTTGCAGGATGTTAGACTCACAGCCATTGAATGACGGGATCCACGAGGTGTACGGGTTTTTGCCGAATCCGGCCATGCCACCGCCGGCGTCGCCACCGTGCTCGGCCTGGGTGCCGCGGCGCGCGAGATTCTCATAGGCCACGTTGAAGTAATCGCTGCGGTCGCCACTCAGGTCGAGCTCCGCCTTGTCATCGTGGCAGCGCACACAATTTTTATCGAGCACGGGTTGGACGACCTGAGCAAAGCTAAAGCCATCGCGGCGGCCCCACGTTGGCTCGGTGAGTTCCTGCACGGGTCGTGCTGCGGCGATGGAATGGCCGCCTTGTGATCGGGCAGGCGACACATAATTGCGGTCCGCATGGCAACCGATGCAACTCTGGCACTCCCCGGGCATGAAATGGGTGAACGTGCGCATCCGTTGCACTGCACGGCCTTCTCTATCTAACGGTAAAAAATACAGTGGCACCCCGGAGGGCACCTTGAAATGCGCCGAGCCATCCGCCTCCACATCTGCAAACCCCCACACCCGCTTCGGTGCATACGTCGCACCACAGGAAACCACCGGAAACTGAAACCCAAACTGACGCTGGTCCACCGACGAACGCATATCTTTTTCCATCTCCTGAACCACCGCTATGCGCTTCACCTCGCCCGGCTTCACCGCGTCGCCCAAGCCAATGGTCACATCATGCATCACCACCGTGGCCCATGGCGCTACTGGTGTGGCTTTGCGCGCCGGTTGCGATGAGCGTGGCATCGCCCGGCTGCGCAGCGGTTGGGCCGCGTAAAACCCTAACCCCTTGTCCGGATCGCACAGCGCGGCGTTGATCGTGCCGGCGTAGTCGCGCAGCAAAACCCGCCCTTCCCGCGACACCAGATAGAACCGGGCATCCAGCGGCACCGGGCTCTCGTAGGGCCCGCGCAGCGAGTTGCCTGCCCCCGCATCCTCCACCGGGCCAACAGCAACATCCGGCGTTAGATTGCGGATTGCCTCCTGCGCATTGCCGCCTTTCGTTAGGTCGAGCAACCCGATCGCGCCGCGGCATGGCCCGTTGTGACTGGTCATCACGCAGAGGATTTTGCCCGGCAAACCCGGGATATCCTTGGCCTCCATGAAAGTGGCCGGACATAGCACCCGGTTGCCAAAAACCCCGGCCAAACCGGTGCCATCGGGATTGACCGCCCACAACGATTGAATCGGGATCGCAGGCCGGTCCACATACTCCCAGCGGCTGTAGAGGATGCGCCCGTCCACCATGATCGACGGCGTAAAGTCCGTTAGATAGTTCGCCGAGAGCTTCACCACGTTGCTGCCATCGCCATCCGCCCGATACAGCACCGGCGAGGTGCTCGTCCAACAATAGGCGAAAGCCGGTTTGCGGTCCGATACAAATGCGATGCCGCCATCCGGCAGCCAGCAGGCGTTCATGTTGTTAGATTCATGATCGATCACGCAGGTTAGGCCGCTGCCGTCGGCGTTGATGCGCCAGATCTTGAAGGGTTCCTGCATCGTGCGCTTCCAACTGAATAGCACCTGTTTGCCGTCGTAGGAAACCTGGCAATCCAAAATCACCCCGCCGGAGGCATCGACCATGCGGGTGGGATTTGCCTCGCCGAGTGCCAGCGTGTAAAGTCCGCCGCCGGGTTCTAATCCCTCAACGTGATAGGTATAGACGTGGCTTGGGTTCAGCGGTCGGCGCTGAACCATGACCAGTGAGTCGATCCCCAAACCCTTGAGCAAAGATGCGGCCTGCGGCTCACCGACTCCCGTTGGTGGCTCACCAGCTCTAGCAACTTGCAAGCCGACAGCCATCGCCACGATCCAAACGACGTGGTGCAGGGCCCGGCCAAGCCTCCGTGATCTGGCCGCGCCTCGGTTAGCATAGAATTGAGCGACCATCGGCTTCGCACCAGGAAGGCGGGCTACCGTGGCATCCGCTCGATTTTCACCCCTTCCGAAGCGTTGCTGATGTAAACCGGTGCAGAGTGGGGCAGGATGAGTCATTGCGTTAGAAATGCCTGGGTTGCTTCGCAGGCATTGGGTGTTTACGCACATGCCGCGGCATCCTTTCATCCCGAGCTCACGGATTGATTGACGATTGACGATGGTTGATTTTGGACCTCGGCGTGAGCTCAGTCGAACGATTTTTGAAGTGAGCTTGGTTTGTGCTG
>CAIQXC010000199.1 GCA_903875675.1 Akkermansiaceae bacterium | reverse complement strand
GCCTGCCGGATGCTTGTAATACGCTTTGGGGATTAGTCTGAAGTCGCCAGCCTTGCCAGGGTCGATACCCGTTCCGAGAGCCGCACAGCGCGGTGCCAGCCGGTAGTCGGCATGCGGGGCATCCATGAATACAGCCGCCGGATCGGCCACAAGATTATTCCCAGATTCTCCCGGTCCGCTGAGCACGGAAGTGGTGCCGGTGATGATATTATTGATAACCCGCACGATGGGAGGAGTGCCTGCGACGCGCAGAAACCCCGCCGACGCCCCGCGCTCATTGATATAGGTGTTGTTGATCACATAAAGCTCCTGCACGGTATTTTTCGCGCCTTCCGCAGCATAGGAAACCGCGATGCCATTCTCGGCATGCGGACCGTGCTGGATGATATTGCCGATAATGAAACTGCGACCGCCATTGGGCAGGTCGATCACATAACTCGAAGATCCGTCCTGCTCATCCATCAGACGATTGTATAAAATGAAATTCGTCTGGGCGCGGCTTTTCACCAGATGGCCGGTCTTCGCCTGCCGGGAAGCGCAGAACTGCAGAGTGAAGCTGCGCACTTGGCCGATGTAGAGGTTATGCGAATATCCATCTCCGGCTCCGTTTCGAGCAAACTCACTGTATTCAACCAAGATATCACTCGCCGCATTGGCACCAGTTAGTATGCCGTCCTCGTTGTCATGAAAACTGCAATGCCGCACCACCAACCCCTTGCCTTCTTGACGTATGCCCGCCCCATTGCGATCCGCCACCCGGCAGCCGGAAAATTCCATATTCTCCACCGTCGTATCGTCGCCTCGGATCACCCAGATGGCTTTCTGCTCGGCGCTCTTACCGGCGGCACTCAGGTGCGCCCGGCCATTGATGCCGCGGAGGGTTAGCCGACTGGCCGACCACACCGCCACATCCCCGGGATACTCGCCGGCCTCAATCTCAACAAGGTCCCCGTCCCTGGCGGCGGCAGCGGCCAAGCTCGGCGTCAGGTAAGTTTGGCCCGGGCCGACGTGCAAGCGTCTGCCCGCTGCGGCCTCTGCCGCCTGCAACGAGAGCATCTGAAACGAGACTAGAGCGGCGAGGGAAATAACCACGGCCAACCGGTGTTCAGCGGTGTTCGTAATCTGCATGTTCGCATGCTTGAATGGATTGACCCAACCAACAAGCGAATTATTCTTCAGGTCCCTTGATCCCGTCAAGATGGCTTAATCCTGCAGCTCATATCAGATGGGCGTCACCGGGCTGCGGGACGATCACATCCGTGTCGGGCAAGCGGCGATTGAGTTCCTGGCGGAACCAAGCAATGGCCGGTGCATCCCCGTGAACCAAAAAGGCCTTCTTCGGCCGCACCTTCACAATGTAATCCGCGATGGCCTCACGCGTTGCATGACCGCTGAAATCAAATACCTGCATCTCACAGTGCAACGGCACCGGCGGATAGGCCGGATCTAGCAAAACCTCCTCGCCCGGTTTCGCGCAACGAATGCGACCACCCGGCGAGGCCGGATCCGCGTACCCGACGAAAAACAAGCCGTGGCGCTTGTTCTCCAAAACCCCTTGTCTAGCAAAATTGTTAGACACGGTTTTTTCGGTCATCATGCCGCTGGAGAGTGCGTAAATGCAACCGGAGACAAAGGGAATCGAGCCACGGTTCTTGCGTGCGCCGGTCTCGAGCTCCATGTCTGTTAGAAAATTAAAGCCTGGGAGTTGGCGGCGCGACACGTTGCTGAAGCTATCGAAGATAAGGGTCATTTTCGTACTTAGTCCGCCGATATAGACCGGGGTTTTTTTGGGGATGAGGTGTTGGCGTTTGAAGCGGTGGATCATTGCCAACACTTCCTGGGTTTTGCCGATGGCAAACACCGGAATGAGCACCGAACCCTTGCGGGCTAACACTCGGGCAATCGCCTCGGCAAAAGCGTCCTCCTCGCTGGCCCGGGTGTAGTCCGGCCGCCGGACGTGGTTGCCACGGGTCGTCTCAACGATAATGGCATCCACCGGCATCTCGGGAAACACCGCACCTTTTTGCAATGAGGCATTTTCGAAATTCACATCGCCGGTATAGAGGATGCGCTTGCCCTCGGCCTGGAGAGTGACGCCGACGGAGCCGAGGATGTGACCGGCGTCGTGGAAGGTGGCGCGGATCGAGCCATTGGCATCGAGATCGAATGGGCGCTCGACGGCCCGGCGTTCGAAGGATTTCTTATGTTCGTCAAGTTCTCGGTGTTCAAAGAGTGGATACTCGGTAATCCCCAACTCGATGCGCTTGGATTGCATGACATTGACGGAATTATGCAGCAATGCGAGTGCCAGATCGGCGGTCTCTTCCGTTAGGAAAACCCTGGCCTGGGGCTGGGATTCCAGCAAAACCGGCAGTGTGCCGACGTGGTCGAGGTGGGAGTGAGTGATGATCGCGGAGTCGATGCTGCCGTCCTCAAGCATCTCGAAATGTGGGATGGCCTCGGCCCCCTCGTGTTTCGGGTGCATGCCGGCATCGAGCACGATGCGGGCGTTAGAAGTTTCGAGCAAATAGGAATTTGCGCCGATTTCGGCGTGACGACAGAGACTTTTAAAAATCATGAATGGGGGGCTATAGCGATGAGCGTGCAGGGATCCGCCGGATTTGTCAACCCGCGCCTTGGATCGGTTCAGAGGCCGGTCGGGCGATCGATGAAGGACGACGGCAAGGCGAAGTGCTGCGAGAGGGCTTCTGCGAGGGCCTTGACGCCGAAGGTCTCGGTCGCATAGTGCCCCGCCAAGAACACGTTGATCCCCAATTCCTCCGCCAGCGGAAAACTCCAATGAGGGCCTTCCCCGGTAACAAACGCATCAACCCCCGCCGCCGCCACCCGCGCCACTTCACTGCCGGCCCCGCCTGTGACCAGGCCCACCGAGGTGATTTTCGCCGGCCCTCCGGCACACACGTGCACCGGCCCGCGAACGGCTTGCATCAGCCGCTGCGCGAGCTCATCCGGCGTGCCATCCCAAGCGCCCCGCAGCCCGACGGCCAGGCCTTTCCAATCCAGGAACGGCGTCACTTCTCGCATCCCGATCGCCTGCGCCAAACCGTGGTTGTTGCCCCATTTCGGGTGCACATCGAGCGGCAAGTGGGCGGAATAGATCGCCAGTCCTGCGTCCATGGCGGTCTTGATTTTGCGGTAAAAGGCACCTCGCAGTGGTTGAGCGCCTTGCCAGAACATCCCGTGATGCACCAGCAACAGGCCAGGTCCGCCTGCCGCCGCCGATTCCACCACCCCCAGTGAGGCGTCCACAGCGGCTATGATCCGCCCGACCTTCCCCTCATTGGCGAGTTGCAAGCCGTTGAGGGCACCCGGATAGTCCGGAATGGTAGCAATGGCCAAGTGCTCATCCAGAAACGCGACCAAGTCATTCAGCAAAATCATGTCTCAGCATAGTCATGCCGCCGCCAAATCACAACCTCTGCATCGTCCACCACGTCTTTTCCCGCCACAAAGTCACGCAGGTCCTTTGCCAGATCCGCCCGCCACTCGACCATGCGGCCGGCCCATGGCACAGCCAACACCGCAGCATGCAATGCGTGGCGGGGCAGCAACAAGCGCCGCGCGAGGTCCGGCGTCCAACCAGCAGCCATCCATTCGAGGTATTCCGATCCGCTGGCAGAATACAATTTATCACCCGCGACAGGATGGCCGCCATGTGCCAAATGCACGCGGATTTGATGCATGCGGCCGGTTTCTGGAAAGCACCGCAACAAGCTGAAGCGCCCATCCCGGCGTTCGAATCGTTCAATCACCTCAAACCGTGTCCGGCAGCCTTTACCCGCCGGATGCACCATCTGGCGCACCCAGATCGCCGAATCGCCGACGTCGCCAGCCCGCAGCATCGGAGCATCACACACCCATGCCTGGGCCCGCGGCCAGCCCAAGACCACCGCCAGATATTCCTTGCGGGCTTCCCGACGCATGAAAACACCCCCGAGCAGGCGCGCCGCCGCCGCGTGCTTCGCCACCAGCACCAATCCGCTCGTCTCACGGTCCAGGCGTGTCACAACCCCGGGGGTTGCACCGTTGGCCACCTCATAAGCCAGCAACAACTGAATTCCACCTAGCAAGGTTGGCTCCGGTCGGCGGTTTGCCGGATGGACGATGAGCGGCGCGGGCTTGTCCACCACGATCCAATCGTCGGTCTCATCGATCACCTTGAAGTTGACTACGACTTGCAGGCTCATGGGCGCCACTCCACGTTAGGCCTCATGGGTTGGAGTATGGATCTTTTGGCAGGTCATTGGCGGAGGCGGGCAACACCGTGCCAGGGCTCGTCACGATTGGTGCCACATATTGGGTCGGGCTGAGCAGCACTTTCAATTCATCGCTCCACTCCTTGACATGACGGTGCACAAGGTGCTTCTCAATATGAGCGATCATGCGCGTCGCCGCCCCGCGCTGGTCGCCGCAGCGGAACAAGTCGGTTTCCATCTGCCATTGCAGGTCAGGCAGCGTCTCAGTCAAAAATTTCTCCTGCGCCACGTCCGGCACGAGCGGCTTGCCGTTGAATTTCCCCTTGGAATGGACGTTCTCAAAGAACACACCTTCCTGGCGCAGACGTTTGAGCCAACCCGCTCGCAGCGCTAGAATATCACCACTCGCCCGGCACTTCGGCAGCAACACCGTATCGTAAATTTGCGCCAAATTGATCGGCGAAAACGGCCATTTTTCCAGTTTGACCCCTGCAATGTCATAGGCGCGGGCAAACACGGAACTGGTGGCGTTCTGCCCCAAAATCTCCTGTTGGCTGGTGAGAGTAGGCACGTCACCGAACAAATCATCAACGATTTGCTGGGCTTCGGGGGCCAGCTTGTTGAGATCCGCCTTGTCCGAGGCCGCCTGCAACGTGAGCACCAACCAGCGCAACTGGTGCATCAGCGCGCGGCGCGTCGTCGGGTCGCTCAGATGCTCCTCTTGCCGTTTCTTCCAATCGATGAACTCCGATGACTTGCGATGCTTGTCCTCAAAGTTGACCTTTTTCTCACACTTCAAATAGAATTCCATGACGGTTTTCTCATCGCCCATGGCACCGCGGTAGGCGGCGATGGCGGCGCGAAACCGGGCATCCACCCGCCCGGTGACCGTCTCGCGAAGTTTCTCCAAATTCTCCAGCAGCGTCTTACGGTCTGCCTGCGACAATGGATCGGCTGCCAATCTAACACTAAAACCTCCGAGACACAAAACGAGAAACAAGGCACGCATGCAACAGTCATCGCAAATCCCCTCCCCCAAGCCAAGCCCGAAGCCGCAAAAAACGCGGAATTTTCATCCGCCCGGATGGCTGGTGCACGAGGAGGGGATCGAACCCCCGACCGACCGGGTGTAAACCGGTTGCTCTACCGCTGAGCTACTCGTGCGGCAGGCATGAGGATGGCGGGTGCGTGTGGGAAATCAAGCCCTGAGTGTTGCAGACTTGCGGTGCGCCCTGCAAAGTGGTTGGTTGCTCTCACGCATGCATTTACGCTTATCGGATCAAGAACTCGCAACGCTGGTGGAAATGGTCAGCCTAGCCGCGAATGTGGCCTCCTGGAACCAGAAGGACTCCGCAGACGTGCAGGTGGCGACATTCGAAGCCTTGGAGAGCAAAATCCTTGAGCGAGCCGGGCATGCCGGGCTCGCCGGTTGGATTGAGTTTGATGAGGAAAACCAGCGGTTCCGGGTCAAGCCAGAGGTGGAGGAGGGCTTGTTTTATCACGAATGTTACGATGAGTTCCGCAACGAGAGTTTTTGGGAGGAATTGGCGGTGAGGCTCGCCGACCGCGATTTGGTCCGCGCCATCGGCATGCAGGCTTGGGAAAAACTCACCGAGGAGGAGCGCCGGACGCGCACGGCCGCTTGGGAAAAACGTTACTGGGACGAGTTCTCGAAACATGGGGTCGATCACGTCGTCGTCGTCGCCCCGCAGGGCCAGGGTTGAGACGGATTGCGAACCCCTGACCTTGGCGTGGTCTTGCGGTCATCGGCCACTTGCGCTCTCAGACAATGATCACAGTTCCTGATCCCGGAGAAAAATGATTGGTCACATTTTTCCAGGTTTGGATTTCCGGGCCAACGGCCCATCCTATGATAGCCTTGGGCAACGCCCAAGGCACGCGCAATGATGATGTTCGAGGGCTGAAAGCCCGGCATATATGGCCAGCCCCGGCGTCCAAGGCCGCATGGGGCGGGCTTTCAGCCCTCAATAAAATCGATTTAATCGCTACCCAGGGCGATGCCCTGGGCTGGCATATTGCCGGGCCGTTGGCCCTGAAGAATGCCAGACCATTTTCCGGAATTGCAGGCCATTTCCCTATCAATTCAAAGCCGGGGTCCGGAAGTGTGATGTCAGGAAAGCTGAGCCTGCTAGAGCGGGGCCAGGCCGAGCATTTCTGGCAGGGCCTCACGGGGGCGCCAAGTGAGGAGTTCGGGAGCCCCATGGGTGACCAGAACGGTGTGCTCGAAGTGGGCGGATGGCTTGCGGTCATCGGTGATGACGGTCCAACCATCGGCCAAAATGCGCACGGTGGGCACCCCAGCGTTGATCATTGGCTCAATAGCCAGAGTCATGCCGGGCAACAACGTGGTGGTCACACCCGAGGGCCGGAAATTTGGGATCTGAGGTTCTTCATGCAGGCGGCGGCCGACGCCGTGCCCGACAAATTCCCGCACCACCGAGTAGCCGCGGGGCACCACATACGCCTCCACCGAGCCGCACAGGTCGGCGAGCCGGGCACCGGGACGGGCGCGATCAATCGCTTGATAGAGCGACTGTTCGGTCACAGCCAGCAGATGGCGGGTGGCTTGAGGGACGTCACCCACCGGTATGGTCGTGGCGTTGTCTCCGATGAAGCCGCTTTTGATAATGCCGACATCGATTTTGACAATATCGCCGGGCATGATGCGGCGCGGGCCAGCAATGCCGTGGACGACTTCCTCGTTGATAGATATGCAGGTGTATCCGGGAAATCCTCGGTAGCCGAGGAAGGCGCTTTTGCAATCGTGCTGGCGCATGAGCGAAGCGGCCAACTGGTCGATCTCGGCGGTGCTTCGGCCGGGTTCGACGGCCTTGGCGAGGGCCTGCAAGATGGTGGAGGCGATGGCACCGGCGGCACGCATGAAATCAATCTCCCTGGGGGATTTGATCGGGATGCGGACGCGGCGGGACACCTTGCTTGCAGGAGTGATTGTCTGAAGATGAGAGGCGACTAGCTCTTGTAAATGAATGCCGTGATGCCAAAAACGATGAGCACCGCGATGACCACCCACAGATAGACCAAGGCCGTGCGCGAGGCACCGGCACCACTTTGAGTGAGGCGGTCATAGCGGCCTTTGAGCTTACCCTTGCGCAGGAAGCCATCGTAATGCTTCTGCAGCAAGTGGGTTTCGACTTGGCGCATGACGTCAAGGATGACGCCGACCATGATAAGCAGCGAGGTGCCACCGAAGAAGTGCAGGACCAGCGAACCGGGCGGCAGACCCACAAGTGCTCCCACTCCCACCGGCAGGATGAAGATGACAGTTAGGAAAATGGCTCCGGCAAAGGTCAGCCGGGTCATGGTGAAATCGAGGAAATCGGCGGTGGGTTTGCCGGGCCGCACACCGGGCACGTAGCCACCGTTGCGTTTGAGGTCCTCGGCAATTTGCGAGGGCTGGAACATCATCGCAACCCAGAAGTAGGAAAACAGGAAGATGCCAATGCCGCCAAGTATGTAGTAGTAGGTGCCGCCACCGGAAAGTTCGCCATACAACTTGGCTGACCACGCCTGATGGGGGAAAAACCAATTCAGCATCATCGGCGGCAGCGACAGCACAGCGGAGGCGAAGATGATGGGCATGACCCCGGCATAGTTGACCTTGAGCGGCAGATACTGGGTCTGGCCGCCGAATTGCTTGCGACCGACGACGCGTTTGGCGTATTGCACGGCGATTCGTCGCTGGGCCTGGGTGATCGACACGGTGGCGGCGATCACGATCAGCAACAG
>CAIQXC010000198.1 GCA_903875675.1 Akkermansiaceae bacterium | reverse complement strand
CGCCGATGAAGGTCAGAATCACCGCGAGTTTTAAGGCGACAATGAGGTTGTTAAAATTTGCCGATTCTTTAATTCCAATGACGAGTAAGATAGTAATGACGCCGACAATTATCATTGCGGGAACATTCAAAACCGCGCCGGTGCTGACCCAGCCTTTGACGAAAAGTTGCCAGAGGTTCCACCATTGCGCGTCGGGCGGCGTGACGTGATTGTAGGGCGCGGACGTGAACGCGACGGGAATCGTGATGCCAAAATCTTTTAGAAACGAAACGACGTATCCACCCCAGCCGACGGCGACCGTGCCCGCAGCAATGGAATCGGGTTTCAATGTCACGCTCAACCCTCCGCTGCCGGAGGTGTTGGTTTCGTAATAGTCCCGCGTGAGCGCCGGCACAGGCGTGCCGCTGGTGATGGTGACGGTTTCCCGCGGCGGCTGGATGTAGCCGGGCACCGGGCGGAATTCGATGTCACGATCTCCGGTCGTCAGTGCCGCCGCCGTGCTGGCAGAGTTGCGCCACTGCTGCTCACCGACGAAGCGCCAGCCCGAGGCAATGCCAATCGGCGTCAGCGTCACGGTCACGCTTCCGGGAGCGGTGGGCGGAGCGGCGGGGAATAGCTGGGTCAGGCCGGAGAGGACCGCGACCTGGAATGTCATGGTGTCACCGGTGGTGGTGCCGCCGACGCTAACGGCCCGAACCCGATAGGAATAGGTGATGCCTTGTAACAGATTCGGCAGGATGGCGCTGGCAGCGGTATCGGCATCGCCCGTGACGGTCGCGGGAGAGGCACCCACGCTGATGAAGTTCACGCCGTCGGTGGCATAGTCGAAATATACCTGGGTGCTGGCGTTGTGGGCACGCGCCGTGCCGTTCACCTGCACGCTGGTCGTGCTGCCGCTGACCGGCGCACTGCCGCCGGTCGTGACCGCCGGTGGCAGGAAACGGGTGGTGAAGGTGGCATCGGTACCATAGTTTCGGCCCAAGATGTTCTCCGCCACCATGCGGTAATGGTAGAGCGTGCCAGGCTGCAAGACGCCGGTGGCTGCCGACAGATTGACCGGCGTGCTGCCAAAGCCCGCTCCGAGATTGCTGCTCGTGCTGCCATAACCGCTTGTCGTTCCGTATTCGAAGTAGGCATTCGTCATGCCGCCGTATGGATTGACAATTCCTAACAGAGTCGCTCCGGTGGTGGCAATCTCGGCGGTACCGCCGGTGGTGACTGCGGGCGAAGCGGTGGGCGTGCCGCCTGTCGGGACCGTAACGAAAGACACGGCATCCCCGTAGCCGGTTCCTCCCGCGTTCGTTGCCACGATCCGGTAGTAATAGGTGGAACCGGCACTCAACCCTGTGATCGGAGCCGAAGTCTCAACATTGCTGGAGCCCGCGGGGAGATCCAGCACCGTGATGGTGTTGCCAAAATTCGTGGTCAGTCCGTATTCGAACCTAACCTGGGTGATCCGGCCATTCGGGTTGACCACGCCAGCGAGCGTTGCGCCTGTCCCGGTGAGCGAAATCGCCGGTTCCGTCACGGCCAGCGGAGGGTCCGCCTGGGTGGTGAAAACCACGTCATCGCCAACTGCCGTACCGCTGTTGTTGGTCGCCTTAATCCGGAAATGATAGACTGTGTTCGGTTGCAGGCCCGACACCACCGCCTGCACATTCGCGGTGGTGGTTCCGTTGCCGAGGTCTTGCGCCGAGGTCTGGTTGCCGTAACCCGTGGTGAGGCCGTATTCGAAATATGCGGTGGTGGCGAGACCGTTGGGATTGGCGAGACCTTGCACGGTGGCTGCGGTTTTCGTGATGCCGGCGGCCGGACTCGTGGTAACGACCGGTCCCGCCAACGAGGCGAGCGGAACCGCCACCACGCCGATGCCATGCGATGCCGTCGGACCGCCGGCCAGGTTCACACAGCGTTCGCCTGCGGCGAGGGCCGTTGCGCTGACAGCGACAGGCAGTGAACTGTTGCTGGTGGAGCCGTTGCCAAGCTGCCCCGAATCGTTGCCTCCCCACGCCGCCAGCGTGCCGTCGGCAAGCAAGGCGACGTTGTGGGTTTGGCCGGCGGCGATAGAGGTGACGGTCTTGCCCAACAGCGCACCCGAGGCGGTGATCGAAACCGGAACGCCGCTGTGACCTGGACCGTTCAGGCCCAATTGCCCGTAGCTGTTGTCGCCCCAAGTGACCAGCGTGCCGTCCGCACAAAAGCCCATGCTGTGAAACTGCCCGGCACCCACGCTGACTGGCGTCTTGCCTGACAACACCCCGGTATTGCTGACCAGTACCGGCGTCAAACTCGGATCGATGCTGTTGTTGCCGAGTTCGCCGAAACTGTTGTCGCCCCATCCTGCCAGCGTGCCGTCCGTGCAAATGGCCAGGCTGTGATAGTGACCCGCCGCCGCCGCCGCCACGGACTTGCCCGCCAGAATGCCGGACCGGTTCACCGCCACCGGCAGCGGACTGTCGGTCGTGCTGTTGTTGCCGAGTTGGCCGCAACTGTTCGCTCCCCACGCGGCCACGCTGCCGTCCGCGCACACTGCCAGACAGAAATCATTCCCCGCAGCCACCGCAACAACCGCCTTGCCAGTGCCTGCCAGGGCCGAGCCTCCCGTGGCATTGACCGCCACCGGCAGCGAATGATTCGCATAAGTCGTGTCGCCGAGCTGGCCATTGCCGTTGAGCCCCCACGCCGCCACGCTGCCGTCCGAGCAGAGCGCCACGCTGAAGTCGAAGCCCGCCGCAATGGCCACCACGGCTTTGTTATACAGGGCCGAACCTTGCAACGCATTCACCTGCACCGGCACCAAACTCTCGGCCGTCGTGCCGGTTCCCAGTTGCCCGGAACCGTTCGCGCCCCACGAGGCCAAGGTGCCATCCGAACACAGGGCCAGACTGTGCTTTTCCGCAGCCGCCACGGCGAGAATCGTCTTGTTGGCGAGCACGCCGGACATGGTCACCGGCACCGGCGCAAGACTGCCGTTCTTGGTGCCGTTTCCCAAGGTCCCCGCCAAATTCGCGCCCCACGCCAGCAACCGGGTGCCCGCCCATTGCAGCACCAGATCGTTGCCACTACCGCCGTAATAGTTGGCAATGAAGTTGTAGGTGGCGCCGTTGAAAGGCAAAGCCACCACCTGGCCCTGCGCCAGGCCGTTGAACGTGCCGTTGATGAAGCCCGTCCCCGTGTGGTTCACTACCATCAGGTTGGTGCCGGTCGCCGGCGGGTAGTTGAGGGAAAAATTCACCGTCTTGCCCGTCGCCGTGAACCCGTTGGCCACCGCAGGGATCTCGGTGCCGGTCGTGTAACCTGCG
>CAIQXC010000197.1 GCA_903875675.1 Akkermansiaceae bacterium | reverse complement strand
CCGCCGTTTCGTCGCCGTTTGGTCCCCAGGACTTCACCCCCTCCCGCTATCCAGCCCTTCTCCCCGCCGCCGCCGCCGTTCCCGCCGCCGCCGCCACCACCGCCAACGACCAGCACTTCCACGCCGGTGACTCCCGCCGGCGGCGTCCAGGTGCCGCTGCCGCTGGCAAACGTGATGACAACCTTCCCGTTGGTGGTAACGGTTGAATAGGCCAGATTCCCCGTCGTTGTGAGGAAGATCATGGGCGGGCTGACCGCCGCCGCAAGGCTCATCCCGGAGGTCGCCGTGGCGCTCAACTTCATCGTGTCCGCCGCCGGATAGACCAATCCCGAGATCACCACGCTGTTGGTCCATTTCGATATTGTTCCACTGACCGTCCCGCTGAGCGTCCCGGAGCCGGAGTTCACGCTCAATCGCACCACCGTGTCGTTCGTCACAATCTGCGGATAGCCGTTGGCATCCCGCGCCTGCACCGTCACGCTGAACGGCTGACCCGCCACAGAGTTGGCCGGCAGCGACGAGAATGCCAGCGTCGTTGGCTGCGGCGTCACCGAGTTGGAGTTGCTGACGGAGACCATCAGGCTGGTGTGGATCGCGCCAATGTCGTTGGTCCAGAAAGGGATATACCAGGTAGCATCCGGGCCCTTGAAGGCGCCTCCCGGGATGCTCGGATCCCAAACAAGGCTGCTGTTCACAATGGAATCGTTCACCGCCGACACATGCAGCACGTAGGTTCCCGGGACGGAAAACGAGGCGACGCAGTTGGAACCGGCCGGTGTGCCATTCTTGCTATCAAAGGTGACCGGGCCAGGTCCCTGCGCCACGGACCATTTGTAGCGCCGCACGCCGCCGTCCAGATTCGTCGAGGATGCGCTCAGAGCGATGTTGGAGACCGCCGGCAGGCTGATCGTGGACGGAGTCGCGGACACACCGGCGAACTGCTTGCAGTAGTTCAGCGCGGGCGGGTTGGTGTCGGCCTGGATCATCGCGATGGTGTCCCCGTTTCCCCACGCGGCAAGCACTGGAATGAGGTCGGTGGCCGCTCCGCGATAGAGGTTGTAAGCCCCCCCGTCTCCCCACCACATGACCGTCCTCACGGCGAGCGCCGCCTTGCCATCTTCGATCCCGTACTGGGCCAGCAGATTCATCGCGGCAGGCCCCGCGTCGCCATACATGAGGTTGCACATGGGCCGTCTGGAGGCGGCATTGAGCAGATCCGGCGACAGCGACATGACATCCGCCAAGCTCAGGATGCCGGTGTTCAGCAGGCTGCTCACGAAGCCCTGCTGATAGGAGTCGGGTTGCCGCAAGCACGCGCGGATGGCCGGGATGAGCAGGTTCCTGTCCGCGCCGACGGTGTAGGGACTGTATATCCCGGTACCGTACTGATTGTAGTTTCTGAACAGGAGGTCAGCCAGGTAAAAATTACCACAGCCGATGGGATCATTCCAATTGATCGATACCAGGGGATCGGGAAGGGCGTTGCTGACATACGCCGCCATGATGTCGGCACCCCGCCGGGCGCACCCCCACCCGATCTTGTCCAAGCCCTGGCTCGCCTTGAAACGCACATACACATCCGGGTCGTTCAGGCGCGCCACCAACACGTCAACCGCGTTGGCGTTCCCCCCCAGGGCGGTGCAAGCCGCTTCGCGCACCCAGGGATTGGTGTCGGTGGTCAGGGCGACCACCGCATTCCACACGTTGGTGTCGCCGAGCATCCCGGCAAGACGGCCCGCCGCCTGTGCGCGGACCAACGGATCGAACTCGCCCAAATGGCCGTACAGTTGGCTGGTGGAATATGCTGACGGGTCATACGTCGTCGCCCACAAGGCATTGGACACCGCCGCGTCGCTGAGCGTGTTCGCCGGGTTCGCGTTCCTTCCGGTGATGTAGAGCGCCTGCTTGGACACGGCCAGGTACAGGGCATTCCAAGCCGTGGGATCGAGGAAGCCCTGATAGTCTTCGGCACCCCAGTAGTCGCTGGTCGTACATATCGTATCTCCAGGGCAGTCGTACGAATAGGAACCGTCGGAGCGGCGATAGAGTTCCTGTCGCCAGCGGCTGTTGGCCGAAAAGGCGGCTGCTGCTTTGGGGCCGCCCATGTTCGCGCCCAAGGGTCCCCACATCAGGCCCCAGCCCGAGCCGTTATGGCCCGTTTCCAGGCCCGCGTATGAAGACAACCCCAGCCGCGAGAAGTACTGGGCTTGCGTCGCTTGATTGCCCTGAACCGCGAAAAACAAAGCCGCCTGGCTGTTCTTGCCGACGCTCCCGTTATGCTCATATTGCAGGGTCGGTTCGTGTTCCCCGTAGTTGATCCCACCCTTGTTGACATAGTAGCTGAAGAACTTGGTCGCCCGGTCAATGGCGGGCTGCACCTCGGGGTTGTTCACAATGCCCGCAAGCCCGGTTTTCTGCCCCAGCACCACCGCCAGGTTGCAAAGCAGCCCGCACGCATTCACCGGGCCATAACCGGCGGCATAGCCGTGAACCCCGGCGGCAACATGATAGGGCAGGACTTCCGCGCCGCTATGGTTGTAGGTGCCATAAATGGAGTCGCTCCGGGCGGCCGAAACGACGTACGCCACCAAGCCATCGACCACCTGCGGGTCGTGGGTCACCATGTAATACTCCGCCAGGAACATCCCTCTGAAACCCATGTCCCAACTGCTGGGTCCACCGTTCCCCCAGTAGTTGGGCCAGAACAGCCCCGCGCCCGGACTCGCGATCGAGCGGGCATAGGCCTGCACCTGGGGCAGGTAGCTGGGGTCGCCGCTGGCCAGCAACGCCAGCGCCTGCGATTGTTTGATGCTTTGCCTCGTGACGACCTTCAACGCATTGGTCAGCAGCAGCGCGGATTTGGGGCAGTTGTAAGGTGCCGTCGCGCTATAGGCCGTGTTCGTGATTCCCAACTGAATCGTTACATTCACATTGGCGGAGTTGCCGTAGTGGTTGACGAGGAAACTGAGCCGGCCGTTGCCGGCCTCGGCCGCGGTGATGGCGTTGCCCAGCGCCATGCGCGGATCATTCGTGAAAAGGGGCGCCGGCGACGAACCGGCCGCCACCCCCAAAATGACGTCGGTCTTCGAGAGGACGCCCGAGACCGGCGCCGAGGCCGGCGTGCTGGCGCCCACCGAGGTGACCAGAATCTCCCGCGCAGCCGACGTATCCGGCCCTTGCGGCCACATTTGGGACGCCCCGTCAATCCACCCGCGCAGCCCCGTCGGCCCCAGGTTGATGGTGTAGCTGGTGTCAACGGTTAGACGGTTGTCGCCATCGAGGAGGCTCCACGCCTGCGCGTGGATGGAAAAGCAGAAAGTGCAAAGCAAAAAGCCGAAGACGGAAATCCGGGGTGCCGCCATCAGGGCGGCAATGCGAGCGAAGGGTGCGAGTCTGTGATTGAATTGAGTATACATGAAGAAGTCAGTGGTTGGATAGGAGAACGGAAAAAGAAGTTCTTTTCAGCTTTACAAAAGTTGCGGGGTCGCCGGTGCGCCCCGGCGACCCCGCCGGATTCCGGAGGATTCCGGAGGAAAACCAAAAACTCCGGAAAGGAACGAAGACTCAAGACTCCAAGAGTGGAAGATTTTTTTCAACACGAGGAAACGGAGGTTTTTGAAAGTGAGGAGATGAAGAGCCCGTCGGTCCTCCGTTCTCTCTGTTTTCT